>DRME01000064.1 GCA_011375175.1 Deltaproteobacteria bacterium
ACTCGGTGCAACGTCTCACGACCAAACCATTTTACATGATTTGGTCCGATTTGGTTAGCCATTACCAAAGTTTTTGGAGGGAGTCTGAGGGAACCTTTTTACAAAAAGGTTCCCTCAGTGCAATTAATCATAGTTTCCCTAAACCCGTCCTTGGCCCGGCGGCCGGGATGGGTTATAATGTTTTCTGGGGAAATTCGTCTTCGAGGGTAGCGGCCCGCCTTTCCGCCAACCCCTTGTCGTTCGTTACGCAGCGGCGGCCGGCGGGTTCGGACCGCAAAGGCGTAAAGAGACCCCGCCCGGCGCGGGCGCCACGGAGACGACGGTCCCAGGGGGAGTGGGAAATCTTGTCTTGAAGGAAGGGTGAACTATAAGAATCGCCGGTCATCGACCATGAAAAAGACGACAGCAGGGGCAAGGGCTCCCTTCAGGATGGTCACCGACTTCACGCCCAGGGGGGATCAGCCGGCGGCCATAGAGGCGCTGCTCAGGGGTCTCGACGACGGCCGCCGTCACCAGGTGCTTCTCGGCGTGACGGGATCGGGCAAGACCTTCACCATGGCCAAGGTCATCGAGGCCGCCGGCAGGCCGGCGCTCGTCATGGCGCCCAACAAGACGCTTGCGGCCCAGCTCTTCGCCGAACTGCGCGAGCTCTTCCCCCACAACGCCGTCGAATACTTCGTTTCGTACTACGACTACTACCAGCCCGAGGCCTACATACCGACGACCGACACCTACATCGAGAAGGACTCGTCCATAAACGAAGAGATCGACAAGCTGCGCCACTCGGCCACCCACTCGCTGCTCACCCGCCGCGACGTCATCGTCGTCGCCTCGGTCTCGTGCATCTACGGCATAGGCTCGCCGGCCGACTACGGGGCCATGCACCTCTACGTGGAGAAGGGGATGGAGATCGGCCGTGACACGGTGCTGCGCCGTCTGGTGGAGATGCAGTACAAGCGCAACGACACGGACTTCCACAGGGGCACCTTCCGCGTGCGCGGCGACGTGGTCGAGGTCTTCCCTGCCTACGAGACCGAGACGGCCCTGCGCCTGGAGTTCTTCGGCGACGAGGTGGAGCGCATCTCCGAGATCGACCCCATGCGCGGCCGGCCTGTGAGGAGGCTCGAGAAGGCGCTCGTCCACCCCGCGAGCCTCTTCGTAACCACCCGCGACAACCTCAAGCGGGCCATAGACGACATACGCGACGAGCTGCGCGCAAGGCTTGCGCAGCTCAAGGCCGAGAACAGGCTCGTCGAGGCCCAGCGCCTCGAGCAGCGCACCCAGTTCGACCTGGAGCTTCTCGAGGAGATGGGCTACTGCTCGGGCATCGAGAACTACTCGCGCCACATAACGGGCCGCGCTCCCGGCGAGCCGCCGTACACCCTCATTGACTACTTCCCCGACGACTTCCTCCTCTTCATAGACGAGAGTCACATATCGGTGCCCCAGATAGGCGGCATGTACCACGGCGACCGCTCGCGCAAGACCACGCTCGTCGAGTACGGCTTCCGCCTCCCCTCGGCCCTCGACAACCGTCCGCTCCGCTTCGACGAGTTCGAGGCCAGAACGGGACAGGTCGTATACGTGTCGGCAACCCCCGGCGAATACGAGCTCGCAAAGGCCCGGGGCGCCGTGGTGGAGCAGATAATACGCCCCACGGGCCTCATGGACCCGGAGATAGAGGTGCGGCCCGCCGCAAACCAGGTGGACGACCTGCTCGGAGAGATACGAAGGCGCGTGGAGCGCGGCGAGCGTGTCCTCGTCACAACCCTGACCAAACGCATGGCCGAGGACCTGACCTCCTACTACGCCGAGCTCGGCGTGAGGGTCAAGTACCTCCACTCAGACATAGACACGCTCGAAAGGGTGGAGATAATACGGGGCTTGAGGCTCGGCGACTTCGACGTGCTGGTGGGCATAAACCTGCTCAGGGAGGGGCTCGACCTGCCGGAAGTCTCGTTAGTGGCCGTCTTCGACGCCGACAAGGAAGGCTTCCTGCGCTCCGAGACCTCGCTCATCCAGACCTGCGGACGGGCGGCCCGCAACGTATCCGGCAAGGTCGTCATGTACGCCGACACCGTCACGGGCTCCATGAAGGCCGCCATCGACGAGACCGAGCGGCGCCGGCGCATCCAGGCCCGCTACAACGAGGAGCACGGCATAACGCCAGAGACGATCAGAAGCTCCATAAAGGACGTGCTGAGCTCCATCTACGAGGAAGACTACTACACCGTCCCCGCTGCCTCGGAGGAGACGGCGTCCTACGAGGTGCCCCCCCACGAGATACCGGCCCGCATCAAGGAGCTGCGCCGCGAGATGAACGAGGCGGCGTCGAGACTCGAGTTCGAACGGGCCGCCGAGCTGAGAGACGAAATAAGGAGACTCGAAGAGGCCGAACTCGCCCTGTAGGGTTCCCCCGGGGAAACCTTTCTGAAGAAAGGTTTCCCCGGACCCCTTCCAAAGACTTTCAATACGAGTCGGTTTCCCCCTGTCTTGCCAGGCAAGACAGGGGGAAACCGACTCGCGTTAAGAGCTTTTGGAGGGAGTCCGAGGGACAACGGTCGAAAAAGGCTATTTCACCCTGGGGTCGAGGGAGTCCTTGACGGCCTTGAGCAGCTTGGGGAGCGTGAAGGGCTTGGCCAGGAAGCTGTAGCCTTTCTTCTCCATGGCGATGAGACTCGGCTCGCTGGTCGCCGAGTATCCGCTTGTAAGGAGGATGCCTATGCCCGGTCTCTTGCTGGAGAGTTCTTCGACGAGCTCAAGTCCCGTCATGTCCGGCAGGACCACGTCGCTGAGGACGAGGTCGAAGAGTTCGTCGTCGCGGTCGAAGGCGTCGGCGGCCTCGGAGGCCTTCGAGACCGCCAGGACCCTGTAGCCGTTCTCCCTCAGGGCCTTGGCCGTATAGTTCCTCACGCTCTCCTCGTCTTCCACGAGGAGGACGCATTCGCCGTTGCCCCGAAGTCCCGCGAGTTCGCTGCGGCGCCCCCCTTCCCTCGTTCCCGCGCTCCTGCGCTCGGCCCTCGCCGGGAAGTAGAGCCTGAAGATGGTGCCCCCTCCGGGACGGCTCGCCACATCGACCCAGCCTCCATGCTCCTTCATTATGCCGTAGACGACGGAGAGCCCCAGGCCCGTGCCCTTCTCGTCGGACTTGGTGGTGAAGAAGGGCTCGAAGATGTGCTCCACCGTCTCCCTGTCCATGCCGATGCCCGTGTCCTCGACGGTTATGCACACGTACCTTCCCGGCCTCGCCTCCGGGAAGAAGCGGCACCTGTTCCTGTCGAGGTAGAGGTTTTCGGCCCTCAGCCGCAATGTGCCGCCCTCGGGCATGGCGTCCTTGGCGTTGACCGCCAGGTTCATGAGCACCTGCTCTATCTTGCGCTCGTCGCCGTTTATCTGCCAGAGCTCCGGCGGGACCTCGACGGAGAACTCGATGTTGGCCCCCATGAGACGGCGCAGCATCTTCTCCATCGTCTCGATGGTCGTCCCTGGATCCAGGCTCGAGTGGCTCGTCGAGTGCTTGCGGCTGAAGAGCAGGAGCTGGCGGGTCAGCTCCGCGGCCCGGTTCGACGCCTCCATGACCATGGCGAGGTCCGAGGCGGCCGGCCCGTCCTCGCCGATCTGGGCCATGGCCAGTTCGGTATAGCCGATGATGGTGGTGAGCAGGTTGTTGAAGTCGTGGGTTATGGCCGAGGCCAGCCGCCAGATGCCCTCCATCTTCTGGGCCTGGACGAGCTGGGCATGGATGAGCTCCTTCTCGCGCTCCGTCTCCTTGCGCTCGGTGATGTCGCGGATGATGACCATGGTGGCGTCGTTCTCGCGCCACGTCGTGGGAGCCGTCGACACCTCTGCCACGGCCCGGGAGCCGTCCTTCCGCGTAAAGGATATCTCGAACGGCCCGGCCCCGCCCGGCGCGGCCAGCAGCCGCTGCTTGAGCCCTCCCCCTTCGACGGGCCTTATGAGCTCTTCGATGTCCCTGTCTTCCAGCTCGGCCACGGTGCGACCCGTCACCGTCGCCGCCCGCCTGTTGGCGTAGAGGGTCAGGCCGGCACCGTCGATGATGATGATGCCGTCGTTGGCGTTCTCGGCCAGGGCCCTGAAGTTCTCCACGCTCTGGCGCAGGGCCTTCTCGGCGGCGGCGCGCTCGTCGGCCTCGCTCAGGTGCTGGAGCGTGCCGCTCACGATCTCGGCAAGCTCGCCGAGCTGTTCTATATCTTCCTTGGAAAAGGGCCTATCCTCCCTGGAGCAGAGACAGACAACTCCGCTCACCTTCCCCCTCACGAAGAGAGGCAGCGCCACGCCGCCGAAACAGTTGGGGTCCTGGGGCGGGGCATCTTCGTCGCCGCCGGAACGGCAATGGCGGTTGTGCTCGACCGGCCCGCCGCAGATGACGGCCCTGGCCACAGGATGGGAGCAGGCGCGGTCGCCGTCGACGACCTCTATGTTTTCGCTGGAAAGGAACTCGCCGCTCTGGCCGTGGTAGGCTACGGGTTTTATGTCGCCATTCTCGTAAAGGCCTATCCAGGCCGCCTTGCAGCGGCACCGGTCGACGAGTATGCGGCAGGTCTCCTCGAGAAAACCTTTTCTGTCGGCCCCCCTTACGACAAGGGCGGTTATCTCGGAGATGGCCCTGAGGATGCTGCACAGGCTGTCATCTCTTGAACGGGTCGAATCTTTCACAGAGTTATAGTCCGCTTGAAGCGTCGCACGAGCGCCGGCTCACCGCCGGCCGAGGCCAATCGGATAAGCACCTAAAGGGAGATTCGAGAACGCCGCGAACCCTTTGCGCGAGATGACTATGTCAATAAACTTATTGTTTCATGATGGCTGACGCTCTCACTCAATCTCCAGTGTACCAGCAAAAAAGAGACCTGTCAAATCTTATTTGTACGTGATGCACGTAAAAAAGGGGAGACTGCCACAGGGCGAGGGCGTTCTTCACAGCCTGGCGAGGACTCCCCTGTTGACCTCCGCGGCCCTGGCCTCGCCGAGGAGGATGGCGGTGAGCCTGAAGGCCATCTCCATGGCCGTACCGGGGCCTCGGCTCGTAACGAGCGTGCCGTCTACCTTGACGCGCTCGTCGCAGAGTCTTTCGCCTCTCAGCTCGCCGGCCACCGAGGGATGGCACGTTACGGTCCTTCCCCTTATGACGCCCGCAGCGGCGAGCACCGTGGGAGCGGCGCAGATGGCCGCCACCAGCGCCCCCGCGTCGGCGTGCCGTCGCAGCATGGCGCCGACACGGGCGTCCTCTCTCAGGTTTTTAGTGCCCGCGACCCCGCCGGGCAGGAAGATCGCGTCGAACGTCTCGCCGCTCACTGCGTCCAGGGACGTATCGGCCAGGACCCTTATGCCGTTTCTCCCCTCTATGGGACCGTCGACCGTACCGGCCATCACCACCTCGGCGCCTGCCCTCCTCAGGATATCGACGACCGTCAGCGCCTCGACCTCCTCGAACCCCGGCGCAAGGGGAACCGCCACTCTCTTCATGACATGACCTCCCTCTCCATAATAATTACGGCGCGAGGGCGCCGCCTCTTGGGATCAAATATTATGCCCCAGGCCGCGCCCCCTGTCAAAACGTAGGCGCCTCAATTCTCTTGACTTGCCGGCTCGCCGTTGCTATCCTTATAGACTGAAACGCTAGGGGAGCCCTGCGAGGCTGAGAGTCCCGGCTCCGCGCAGGAGGCCGGGAGACCCTGGAACCTGATCCGGATAATGCCGGCGAAGGGAAGCGGTGCTTTACGTTACGTACAGGGCCCGGGCTCACCGGGTGCCGTAACAAGCGATGTAAGCGCAAAGCCGCCTCTTCGAGGCGGCTTTTTTTCGTGGGCGTAAGGACAGACCCCGCACATGACCACGAGGTGGCCGGCGATGTTCGCCATCGACGAAGAGCGTATCCACTCCATAATCGAGGGGGCGGAGGGCGCCGAAGCCGGGACGGTAAGGGCCGTCCTCGCCAAGGCGGCCGGGGGCCGCGGCCTCGCCTTGGAGGAGGCTGCCCTGCTACTGTGCGCCGAGGACGAGGCGCTCATCGCCGAGATCACGGCGGCGGCCGACGAGCTCAAGCGCCGTGTCTTCGGCACGCGGGTCGTGCTCTTTGCGCCGCTCTACCTGTCGAACCGCTGCTCCAACGCCTGCCTCTACTGCGGCTTCAGAAGCCCCAACAGGGCGCTCGGCAGAAAGGCCCTCACCCCTGAGCAGGCCGCGGCCGAGGCGGCCGCCCTCGCCGCCATGGGACTGAGGCGGGTGCTCCTCGTCACCGGCGAGGACGGCCGCAGCGACACCGACTACATCATCCGATGCATAAGGGCCATATACGAGAAGACGGAGGTGAGGATCGTGCACGTCAACGCCGCCCCCATGGAGGCCGACGACTTCCGGGCGCTCAAGGCGGCCGGGGCGGGCGTGTACCAGTGCTTCCAGGAGACCTACCACGAGCCGACCTACAGACGGATGCACCCCCGCGGCGCCAAGAGCGACTACCGCCGCCGCCTCCATGCCATGGACCGGGCCGCCGAGGCCGGCTTCGACGACCTCGGCATAGGGGCGCTGCTCGGTCTCTACGACCACCGCTTCGACGTGCTGGCCGCCATCGCCCACTCACGCCACCTCCACGACCGCTACGGCGCCCACGCCCACACCATCTCGGTGCCGAGGCTCAACGCCGCACGGGGCGCGCCGCTGCGGGAAGCGCCTAGCCCCGTAAGTGACCGGGACCTTGAAAAGATAACGGCCGTATACAGGCTCAGCGTGCCCACGGCGGGCGTGGTCGTCTCCACCCGCGAGAGCCCGCGTCTTCGAAGCAGGCTGCTTCGCTGCGGCGCCTCGCAGATAAGCGCCGCCTCGCGCACCGACCCCGGCGGCTACACGGCGGGCGATGATACGACGCTCAGCCAGTTCTCGACGAGGGACGACCGCCCGCTCCACGAGGTCATCGCCTCGGTGGCCGCCGACGGCTGCCTGCCGAGTCTGTGCACGAGCTGCTACCGCGCGGGACGCACGGGAGAGCGCTTCGGCGAGATGACCGGCTCGGGGGCGATGAAAGAGTTCTGCCGGGCCAACGCCATCCTGACCCTCAAGGAATACGTGGTCGAACACGGGACGAACGGCGAGGGCCACCTGCTGGAGAAGACACTCCGCGAGGGTCTCGACGGCATGGGGGAGGGGCCCTTCAAGGAGGAGCTGCTTCGAAGGCTCGAGGAGATCGAGGCCGGCAAGCGGGACCTCTACTTTTAGCGCCGGCGGTGCCTTCTTGAAAAAGGGGCGCGGACCCGCGGTGAGACAAGACCGAACCGAGACCGAACGGAGCTGCTCCGGGACCATGAAGATAAGAGTCAACGGAGAAGAGCGGGAGACGGCCGAGGGGACCACCGTGGCCGGGCTCCTCGAAGAGCTCGCCGTGAAGGCGAGAGGCATAGCCGTGGACCTCAACGGCGAGGTCGTACCACGCAGCGCCCACCGCACGACGGTGCTCCGCGAGGGCGACGCCGTGGAGATAGTGCGCATGGTCGGCGGCGGCTGAGCGCCTGCCGCGGGGACGAGGGCGGAGCTCTCTTCCCGCCCGCTCCGACCCGCGGGGCGGGCCGCATCACAAGGGTCCCGCCGTTGAAGGGAACGGCCAACCAAGGAGGTGCAACCAAGTGGGCGATACGTTGAAGATAGGGAGCTACGAGTTCGGGAGCCGGCTCATGGTCGGCACGGGCAAGTACGCGGACAACGATCAGATGAAGCAGGCCCTCGCCGCCTCGGGCGCCGAGGTCGTGACCGTCGCCGTAAGGCGCGTGAACCTCGACAGGAGCGAAGAGAGCCTTCTCGATCACATCGACACCGACAGGTACACGCTGCTGCCCAACACGGCGGCCTGCTACACGGCCGACGAGGCGGTGCGCACCGCAAGGCTTGCGCGCGAGGCCCTGGAGACGGACCTGGTGAAGCTCGAGGTCATAGGCGACGAAAAGACCCTCTTTCCCGACAACGAGGCGCTGCTCGAGGCGGCGCGCATCCTCGTGAAGGAGGATTTTACCGTGCTCCCCTATACGAGCGACGATCCCGTCATGGCCAAAAAGCTCGAAGAGGTCGGCTGCGCCGCCGTCATGCCGCTGGCGGCGCCCATAGGGTCGGGTCTCGGCATACGCAATCCCTACAACATACGGATCATACTGGAGACCGTGAAGGTGCCGGTCATAGTGGACGCCGGCGTGGGCACGGCCTCCGACGCCTCGGAGGCCATGGAACTCGGCTGTGACGGCGTGCTCATGAACACGGGAATAGCGGGCGCCGGCGACCCGGTGAAGATGGCGCGGGCCATGCGGCTCGCCGTCGAGGCCGGAAGACTCGCCTTCGAGGCCGGAAGGATACCGAAGAAGCTCTACGCCACGGCGTCGAGCCCCCTCGAAGGGGTCGTCGGGACCTGAGGGGAGAGGATACGACTTGCATCCCGTACTCTTCGACTTCGGCCCCGTGCAGATACGTTTTTACGGCCTCATGTACGTGGTGGCCATCGTGGTGGGAAGCCGCCTCATAAGGTCGGAGGCGGCGCGCAAGGGCCTGGGCCTCGCCGACGACGACGTGATGAACTTCATCATGTGGACCGTGCTCGGAGGCATCGTCGGCGCGCGCATCTACTACGTCCTCTTCAACTGGAGCTACTACGGCGCCAACCCCTCGGAGATACCGGCCATATGGCACGGCGGCCTGGCCATCCACGGGGGACTTCTCGGCGGCATATCGGCGGCCTGGTACTATCTCAGGAGCCGCGGCGTGAGGTTCTGGGCCATGGCCGACGCGGCGGCGCCGGCCATAATACTGGGGCAGGCCTTCGGCCGCTTCGGCAACTTCATGAACGGCGACGCCCACGGCAGACCGACCGACATGCCCTGGGGCGTGGTCTTCCCGGAGAGCAGCATCGCGGGACGCCAGTTCCCCGGCATACCGCTCCACCCGACCATGCTCTACGAAATGGTCATAAACCTCGCCGTCTTCTGCCTCCTCTGGTTCGTACTCAGAAAACGCGACCACCGCGACGGCTTCGTCTTCGCAAGCTACGTGCTCCTCTATTCGACGGGGAGGTTCTTCGTGGAGCACTTCAGGGCCGACAGCCTCATGCTCGGGCCGCTGCGGGCCGCCCAGGTCGTCAGCATCGCCGCCGCCGCCGGCGCCGCCCTGATAATAGCGAGGAAGAGACTCTGGACGAGGAGGTGACCATGCTCGACGTCTCCATGAGGGTCTATCTCGTAACCGACAGAAAGCTCGTCCGCCATGGCGGCGGACTCGTAGAGGCCGTGGAGAAGGCCCTGAAGGGAGGGGTGAGGCTCGTCCAGCTCAGGGAAAAGGACCTCACGGGCCGCGAGCTCCTCGAGCTCGCCTGCGAGCTGCGGCGCCTCACCGAGCGCTACGAGGCGAGGCTGCTCGTAAACGACCGCCTCGACGTGGCGCTCCTGAGCCGCGCCGACGGCGTGCACCTCGGTCGCGGCTCCTTCTCGCCCAGCCAGGCGAGGGCCCACCTCCACGAAGACGCCCTCATAGGCGTCTCCACCCACAGCGTCGACGAGGCCGTTGAGGCCAGGGCCCAGGGCGCCGACTTCGTGACCCTCGGCCCCATATACCATACACCTTCGAAGGCGGCGTACGGAGAGCCCCTCGGCACGGCGGTGCTCGCACAGGCCCGAAGGCTTGTGGGGATACCGGTCTTCGCCATCGGCGGAGTGAAGCCGGAGAACGCCGCCGACGTGATAGCGGCCGGAGCCGACGGTGTGGCCGTCATCTCCGCCGTGCTGGCGGGTGACGACATGGAACGAAGCGCCGCCGCCTTGGTCGAAGCCGTGAAAGGACAGGGAGGATAGGTAGCACCCATGACGAGACTGGAAGAGGCCCGGGCCGGCAGGACCACGGCCGACATCGAAAGGGCCGCGCAAAAGGAGGGGCTGAGCCCCGAGTTCCTGCGCATGGCCGTGGCCGACGGCACGGCCGTCATAACGAGAAACACTAAGCGCCGGATCGAGGGCCTGGCCGTGGGCCGCGGGCTTCGCACCAAGGTCAACGCCAACATCGGCAGCTCCCAGGACCGTTGCGACGTGGCCGAGGAACTCGCCAAGCTGCGCGCCGCCGTCGAGGCCGGCGCCGACGCCGTCATGGACCTCTCGACCGGCGGGCCCGTAGACGAGATACGCCGCGCCGTGCTCGACGAGTCCCCCGTGCCCGTGGGCACGGTGCCCATCTACCAGGCGGCCCTGGAGGCGAAGCTTCGGCGCAAGAGCTTCGTCGAGCTCGACGCCGAAGAGATCTTCGAGATGATAGAGCGCCACGCCGACGACGGCGTGGACTTCGTGACCGTCCACTGCGGCGTCACCGCCGCGGCGCTCGACAGGATAGAGCGCGAGGGACGCATCCTCGGCATAGTGAGCCGCGGCGGAGCGCTCATGGCCGAGTGGATGAGGCGCAACAGGCGCGAAAACCCCCTCTACGAGCACTTCGACAGGCTCATCGACATCGCAAGGCGCTGCGACATGGTCTTAAGCCTCGGGGACGGGCTGCGGCCCGGCTGTCTCGCCGACGCCACCGACCGCGGCCAGATCGAGGAGCTCACCACCCTCGGCGAGCTCGCCCAGCGGGCCTATGAGGCGGGCGTGCAGGTCATGATCGAGGGTCCCGGCCACGTGCCGCTCGACCAGATAGAGACGAACATGCTCCTTCAGAAACGGCTCTGCCGCGGCGCGCCGTTCTACGTGCTCGGCCCGCTGGTGACGGACATCGCCCCGGGCTACGACCACATAACCGGCGCCATAGGAGGCGCCCTCGCCGCCGCCAGGGGCGCCGACTTCCTCTGCTACGTCACTCCGTCGGAACACCTCAGGCTCCCAACCGTCGAGGACGTGCGCGAAGGGGTCATCGCCTCGCGGATAGCGGCGCACGCCGGCGACATAGCCAAGGGCGTGTGGGGCGCCGTGGACCGCGACATAAAGATGGCCCGGGCGAGAAAGGCGCTGGACTGGAAGGCCCAGATAGAGCTCGCCTTAGACCCGGAACGGGCGGCGGCCGTGAGAGAGGCGAGCCCGCAGGACGACGACGAGACCTGCTCCATGTGCGGAAGCCTCTGCGCCATAAAGATCGACGGCGTGGCCGGAAAGTGAGTCCCCCCGAGGGAGCCTTTCGCCGCTGCGCAGACGCGAGCCGAGGGGACCGGCCCCATGGGGCCGGTCCCCTCGGCAGAAAGGCCGCCGCCCTCAGTTCCCCACCCTCACGCAGTTCTTGCCCGAGCGTTTGGCTTCGTAGAGCGCCTTGTCGGCCATGTTGACGAGGTCGTCGCCGTTGTCCATGACCACGCCTTCGGTCGGATAGGACCCTATGCCGAGGCTTATGGTGACGTGTTCCTCGATGTGGTTGGGAAGGAGCCCCGCCCGCGAGCTCTCGTCCACCACGGCCCGAAGCCTCTCGGCCTCGTCCATGGCGCCCTGCAGGTCCGTGTGGGGGAGGATGACGGCGAACTCCTCGCCGCCGTAGCGGGCGATGATGTCGGTCTTGCGGATGTTGTCCTTGAGGAGCATGGCTATGCGCTTGAGGACCAGGTCCCCCGTGCGGTGGCCGTACTTGTCGTTTATCTGCTTGAAGTCGTCGATATCGGTCATGATGAGAGAGAAGGACGTGCCGTAGCGCTCGGCCCTGTCGAACTCCTCGTCCAGCCGCTTGTAGAAGAAGGTGTGGTTGTAGAGCGTGGTGAGCTGGTCGGTTATGGCCAGCAGCCTCAAGTGCTCCTTCTCCTCGAAGACCCTCTCGAAGAGCCTGGCGTTCTTTATGGCGTGGTAGGAGTTGTTGGCCACGATCTCGCAGAACTGTATCTCCTTGTCCGAGAAGCCGTGGCAGCGCTTGTTGGTCTTGAGGAAGAGCGTGCCGAGCACCTCGTCGCCGATTATGATGGGCACCACGAGGGCGCTCATCGCCTCGCACCCCCGCACATACTCCCTCACGTGCTCCATGAGCGGGTCCTTGGCCAGGTCGTCGACCACGATGGTGCGCTTGGTGTCCACGGCGGTGCGTATCTCCGGGTAGCGCCGCAGGTCGATCTTCAGATCACTCACCTCGGGGTCGTCGTTGGTGACGAGCACGTAGCCCTCGTTGTATTTCGCTATGAGCACGATGGAGCAGCGCACGGCGTTGACCACGTCGGCCACCTTCCGCACTATGGTGGAGAGTATCTGCTGGGAGTCGAGCGTGGCGTTGACGGCCCTCGATATGGCCAGTATCTCCTCGAGGTTGCGCTTGTCGTCCTCGAGCTCGCGGTGGAAGTCGCAGATCCGCAGTTGGGCGTTTATACGGGCCACGAACTCGAGCTCGTCGACGGGCTTGGAGACGTAGTCGTCGGCGCCCCTGGTGAGGGCCTCGACTATGGTCTTCTTGTTGCTCGTGCTCGAGACGACGATGATGGCCGGCCGCCGCCGCAGCTCCAGCCTCCTCACGGCCTCGCAGACCTCGGTGCCGTTTATGCCGGGCAGCATGAGGTCGAGAACCACGAGATCGGGCTCCCAGCTCTTGACGGTGTCGAGCGCCTCCTCACCGCTCACGTCGTGCCTGATCTCGAAGCCCATGGACGAGAGGATATCCCTGTAGACGGCCGCAAGAGTGAGGTTGTCCTCGACGACGAGTATCCTCGGCGTCTCGATGTTCTTCAGGCTGCTCGATGTCGAAAGGGTATCCATGGGAGGGTTCGCTCTCTCCGGTGCCGGAAGCGACTTTCTCAGCCGCCTCCGCCCCTCTGGACGGATTCTATGATGCCGACGATGCGCTCGGTTCTTGAACGTATGTCCGGCGCCTGGAGCAAGTCCGAGATGATCGCCACCGATGAGGCCCCTTTTTCGATGAGCTCGGCCACCGACTCGGAGGTGATGCCCCCTATGGCCGTGACCGGTATGTCCACGCTTGCGGCGACGGCGGCGAGCCCGGCGGCTCCCTTCGGCCTGTGGGCGTCCTCCTTGGAGCGCGTCGGGTAGATGGGTCCGAACGCGACGTAGTCGGCGCCATCCGAAGCGGCCCGTCTCGCCTCCTCGACGCAGTGGGTGGAGACGCCGATGACGGCGCCGCCGCCCATCAGCCTTCGGGCCTCGACGAGCGGGAGGTCGTCCTGCCCCAGGTGCACGCCGTCGGCGCCGCACAGAAGCGCCACGTCGACCCTGTCGTTGACGATGAAGGGGACGTTGTACAGGGCCGTTATCCTGCGAAGCGTCCATGCCCTGGCAAGCATGTCGGCTGCGCCGAGTCCCTTGGCCCTGAGCTGGAGGACCGATGCGCCGCCCTCGAGCAGCTCCTCGGCCACCCGCTCCATCTCCGCGGGACCGACGTATGACGTGTCGACGAGGGCGTAGAGCCCGCCCGACACGCCACCGCGCCTTGTGTCAGCGATGACGTCAGTAACGATATCCATTGGATGAAAGGCTCCACCCGGCAAGAACGGAGCCCGGCACGTGCGAGCGATGTATGGGAATACAGGGCCGCGGACCGCTCAAGCCCCTCAAGCGATATTGACTCCATATCGCCGAAAGGTGGAAAAACTTTAGGGAAGCTCCGATTTATTGCACTGAGGGAACCCTTTTGTAAAAAGTTTCCCTCAGACTCCCTCCAAAAACTTTTGACGCGAGTTGGTTTCACCTCTTTTGCTGCGCAAAACAGGTGAAACCAACTCGCATCGAAAGTCTTTGAAGGGGGTCTGGGGGAAACTTTCTACAGAAAGTTTCCCCCAGGGTAATCAGTCAGAGTTTCTTTAACGTTCACCCGCTTTTTATCTTCTTCAGGTCGATCTTGAGTTCCTTGACTTTCTTGCGCAGCGTATTGCGGTTGATGCCCAGGAGCTCGGCGGCTTTCACCTGGTTGCCGCCCGTCTTCCTCAGCACGAGTTTTATGAGGGGACGCTCCATGAATGGTATGATCATGTCGTAGAGGTCCTGGCCGCCCTGCAAAGGGGTCTTCTCGATGAGCGGTTCGAGGCGTCTTGTGATGACGTCCTCCAGCGACTCGCCGGCGTTGCGTCTTTGCGGGAGGGCGAGCTCGTCGGCCGAGATGACGACGGAGGGGCTGAGGAGCACGGCCCTGCGCAGCACGTTCTCGAGCTCGCGCACGTTGCCGGGCCAGCGGTACTTCTCCAGCTCCGCCACGGCGTCCTCGGAGAGGCGCTTTCGCTCAACCGACGACTGGCGGGCGAACTTGTCGAGGAAGTACTCGCACAGCAGCGGTATGTCGCCCTTGCGCCTTCGAAGCGGGGGAAGCGTCACGGTCACGACGTTGAGCCTGTAGAGCAGGTCTTCCCTGAAGGTGCCGCGGCGCACGGCCTCCTCGAGGTCGTGATTGGTGGCGGCCACTATTCTCACGTCCACGCGCACCGGCGCGGTGCCGCCCACCCTGTAGAACTCGCGCTCCTGTATGGCGCGCAGAAGCCTCGCCTGGAGGCCGAGGCTCATGTCGCCGATCTCGTCGAGGAAGATGGTGCCGCCGTCGGCGAGCTCGAACTTGCCCTTGCGCCTCTCGGTGGCGCCCGTGTAGGCCCCGCGCTCCGCGCCGAAGAGCTCGCTCTCCATGAGCTCGCGCGGGATGGCCGCCGAGTTGACGGCCACGAAGGGTCCGTCGCAGCGCGGGCTGTTGGCGTGGATTATCCTGGCCAGAAGCTCCTTGCCCGTGCCGCTCTCGCCCTGGATGAGCACCGTCACGTCCTGCGGGGCCACCTTGGCCACGGTCTTGAATACGCCCTGTACGGCGCGGCTGCGGCCTATGTAGGTCGTCTCGTCGGAGAGCCGCTGCTTGAGCCTGTCCTTGAGGCTGCTCACCTCCCTGCGCAGCCTCACGCTCTCGAGGGCCCTGTCCACAATGATCTCGACCTCGTCGGTGTCGAAGGGCTTGGTGATGTAATCGAAGGCCCCCCGGCGGATGGCCTCCATGGTGTTCTTCATCGTCGACTCGGCGGTCATGATGACCACCGCCCCGTCGCAGTCGGTCTCCCTGAGCACGCTGAGGCCGTCCTTGCCGGGCATCCTGATGTCGAGGATCGCAAGGTCCACTCCGCCCTGCCTCAGCATCGCCGCCGCCCTCTCGCCGTCGCCGGCGGTGACAACGTCCAGGCCCTTGCCCTCGAGCAGCTCGCGCAGCACCCAGACGATCCCCTCGTCGTCGTCCGCTATGAGAACCCGTCCCTTCTTCCTGCCGCTCATTCCGACGCGCACGCCTCCGGCAGGCAGACCGTCACCTTCGTGCCGCCGCCCCTTGCCGATTCGATCCTGAAGAACCCGCCGTGCTCCTTTACGATGCGGAAGGATATGGCCATGCCCAGCCCGCTGCCTCCGCTCTTCGTGGTGTAGAAGGGGGTGAATATCTTCTCTATGTCGTCGGCCGCTATGCCGCAGCCGTTGTCGATTATATCGACAGCCACCCGCGCGTCGCCGGAGCCCTCCTCGAGCAGGTGGAAGTCGGTGACCATGCGGGTTACGACCCTCACCTCGCCATCGTCGCCGACCGCCTCCACGGCGTTCTTTACGAGATTGAGGAAGACCTGGACCAGAAGTTTCTCGTCGCCCAGCACCTCCGGCAGGCTCGGGTCGTACTCCTTCACGATCCTGAAGGGCGGTTCCTCCCCCTCCTCACCGCGCCCCAGCCCCTCGACTATGAGGAGCACCGAGTCGAGGACCTTGTGGACGTTCATGGGCCGTAAGTCGGGCTCGCGGGGCCTGGCGAAGTCGAGCACCTCGTCGAGGATGCGCGAGAGCCTGTCCGACTCCCTCACGATAAGGTCCGTGTAGTCCGAGAGCGCGGCGTCGACCTTGCGCGAGAGCAGTTGCGCCGCCCCCCTGATGCCGCCGAGCGGGTTCTTTATCTCGTGCGCCATGTTGAGGGCGAAGGCGCCCAGGTGCGCAAGCCTATCGCGGCGAAGCGTCTCCTCCTCGAGGCCCTTCTTGCCGGAAAGGTCTTTTATGAGCGCCGACGCTCCGCAGACCCTCCCCTCTTCGTCTATGACCTGGCTCGTAGTCACCGACACGGGAACCACACCGCCGCGCCTGCGCACGAGCTCGCCCTCGCGCCCCGTCAGACAGCGCCCCTCTCTCAGGGCCGCGGCCAGGATCTCGTCGATCCAGCACCACCCCTCCAGCGCCCCGGCCACCGTGCGGCCCATCACCTGGGACCTCGAGACCCCGGCCATCTTCTCGGCCGCCTGGTTGAAGACCGTCACCCGCCCCTCGGCGTCGACGGCCACCAGCCCCTCGGCCAGCCCCTCGAGTATGTTCTCCTCCAGCGACAACTACCGCCACATCCTCCTCTGCCTAAATAATAGGCATGATACCAGACCGGCGGCGCAATAGCAACCTCGAATAGCGGAAAATCTTTCTCCCCAAGGCCGGCGGCAGCGCCGGCCTTGAAAAAATGGCTTGCCAATGAAGAGGTGGAGGTATAAAATATCGCATCACAAGGATACTCCGAGACCGGCCGCGCCGGCGCGGCGGCTCTCCCCCCTCACACCACACCGTCTCTGGGATTCGGAAGGCGAAGTCAGATGGGCAAGGTCACCCACATCAACCTGCGCAACTACCTCGATCTCATGTCGAGGACCAAGAAGAACATGATTCTCGAGGTGGAGCACAAGGGCGAGAAGGGGTTTCTCTACATAGAGAACGGCAACATAGTCCATGCCCAGTCGAGCTGGGAGTCCGGCGAGGGGGCGCTCTACCGGTGCCTGTCATGGGAGCCCGAGAGCTTCAGGGAACTAAGCTGGCACCCCATAAACCGCAAGACCATGAACAAGCCCATCGGCTTCGTGCTCACCGAGGCCACGAAGTTGAAGGACGACGTGACAACGGCAATCAGGACGGCCGCGCGGGCGAGCCTTGCCGCGGGCGAGGCCGCCCCTTCCGACGGGCGCAGCCGGGTGCGCACCATACTCTCCGCCATCGAGGGCGTAAGGGGCGTAAGGGCGGCGCTTCTGATGCGTCACTCTGGCGAGGTGATAAAGTGCGCCGAGGAGTCCAGGGGCGACGAGCTCTCGTCGATAACCTCGTTCCTGGCGAACCTCGGCACGAGGATAAGGGACATACTCGGCGCAGGCCGCATGGACTTCATATGCGTCGACACGGCCGGCCGGGGCAGGATCCTCATAATGAACCTCAAGTCCTTCTACCTGGCCGTATCCATCACGGCGGACAGCTCCCTTGCGCTGATCAAGGCCGAGATATCGAGCATACTGCGCACCTGCGCCCGCGCCTGAGGCGTCCCGGACGCCGCGCCTTGAGAGAAGGCTGGACACTGCGGCGCCGACGGCACGGGCCGGGAGGTCAAGGCCCGGGTCGCCGGTGAGAGAGGAAGCGGAATAAGCAGGCCGTGAAAGAGATACTCGAGGGACTCACCCATGTCGACGGCGTCTTCGGCGCCGTACTCCACGACGGCAAGGCGCCGGTGGTACAGACGCCCATGGACGGCCTCGACGCCGAGGACGCGGCGCGCCTGGGCGAGATGATCTCCCAGGCCTTCGTCGGCTCGAAGACCATGGGACTGGACGCCGAACCGAGCCAGCTCGTATTCGCCTTCGACAGCAGGCTCGTCGTGAGTCGCAGCGTGAGCGGGGGCCTCTACCTCAACGTCTTCTGCAACTCCGGCGCAACGCTTCCATCGGTGGAGGTATCGACGAAACTGGCCGCCGCCGAGCTGCGAAGGGTCATATCCGCGCAGGCCCAGGCCACGAAGAAGAAGGCCGGGGCTTCGGTGGAGCAGGTAATGGCCGGGCCGCTGAGCTTCCCCATAAGCGGACTCCAGGACCTGCTCTGCCGCTACATAGGGCCCGCGGCGGTCATCGTCGTAAGGGAGTGCGTAAAGGAGTGGCTCGACAGGGAGAGGGCTTCGCTCAGCGGTCTTTCCCGGCTGGTCGAGCTCCTCGCAGAGGAGGTCGAGGCGGCCGACAGGCGGCGCTTCGTCTCGGAAGCCGGCAGGATCATAGAGAGCTGGAGCTGACGCAGGCCGCGGCACAAGGGGCGCCGGAAGCGGCCGGAGACCCATGGCGCCGACCGCCGGCTACGCGGACGCGCCAGCGGGAGGAGAAGAAAGACATGTTCAACACCATCCTCGGCAGAATCGTGGCGGGCTTCGCCCTCTTCATAGTGCTGCTGGCGGCCGTGCTCGCCACGACCATAGTGGTCACGAGGACCCAGCGCGACGACGGCCTTCTCGTCAACGTCTCTGGCATCCAGCGCATGCTCACCCAGAAACTGAGCAAAGACGTCCTCATCTTCGCCAACATGACCGAAAGAGGCCGCAACCAGGGCCTCGAAAAACTCCGCGAAGAGATCCTCACCACCATGAGGGTCTTCGAGACGGGACTCTTCGCCCTCAAGGACGGCGGTCCCGCCCCCATAAACCTCGAGATGACCCGCTTCCGCCAGACCCCGCCGGCGGGAACGGACGTCATAAGGGCCCAGCTCGAAAGGGTCGTCGAGCTGTGGCGGCCCTTCAAGGAGCATACGAGGAAGGTCCTCGACAGCGACGGCAAGGACCGCTACGCCGTCGACTTCGTCATAGCCAAAAACGTCCCCCTCATGAACGCCATGGACAGGGCCGTCTTCCTCTTCCAGGCCGAGGCCGAACGCAAGATCGGCCTCATCCTCAAGGTCCAGATACTGGCGGTGGTGCTCGGAGTGCTGATGACCGTAGCCGGTATTTTCATCATCAGAATGGGAGTCACAAGACCGGTGCGCGACCTCATAGACGCCGCCGAGTCGATGAGCACGGGCAACCTCAAAAAAGAAATATCCACCTCCGGCCTCCTGGAAATACGCGAACTGTCAGCCTCGCTCAACAGAATGCGCATAAGCCTCGTGAAAATGCTCGACAGACTGGTGAAACAAAGCGCCTGATACAAACCCACCACTAAAGAAATCCTCATTAAATTGCACTGAGGGAACCTTTTTGTAAAAAGGTTCCCTCAGACTCCCTCCAAAAACTTTCAACGCGACTTGGTTTCCCCTGTTTTGCTATGCAAAACAGGGGAAACCAAGTCGTATTGAAAGTCTTTGAAGGGGGTCTGGGGGAAACTTTCTACAGAAAGTTTCCCCCAGAGTAATTAATCAGGATTTCCTTTAGAGAAGGTGGAGGCTTTTTTGGGGTGGTGGGTTACTCGTTCACCTTCTCGAACTTCTCGGCCGGGGCCCCGCAGACGGGGCATCTTTCGGGCGGCTCGTCGCCTTCGTGGACGTAGCCGCACACGGTGCATCTCCACTTCATGGTTCATCTCCTTTCCGGCGGCTATTCGGCGCCGCCGTTCGTTCACCGGTTCTCTTCCTTCTCCTCCTCGTCTTCGCCGCCGTGGCGGCGTTCCTTTTCCCGCTTCTTCTCCTCCTCTTCCATCCGGTCGTAACTGTAGAAGAGGAAGTAGATGATGATGCCCACGAAGGTTACGAGCATGAAGAAGGGGTGATCGCTCCAGTACCAGGCGATGCCGCCGGCGGCGGCTATGGTGAAGCCTATCCAGTTTATGCTTCTGACCGTATCGGCCTTGAGTCGCCTTATGTAGCGGTCGGCGTAGGTGTAGAGGAGCATGATGAGCACGAAGGCGATTATGACGACGATGAAGTCGGTGAAGGTCATCGTGGCTCCTTTCCCCTGCGGCACATGGCCTTGAGAGAGCTCCTGAACGGTCTTCGCGCCACGCCGTTCTCGGTTATTACGGCCGTCACCAGCCGGTTGGGCGTGACGTCGAAGGCCGGGTTGCGCACCTTTACGCCTTCGGGGGCTACCGTCTTCGAGCCTACGCGGGTCACCTCCGAGGGGTCGCGCTCCTCTATGGGTATGTCGGCGCCTTCTGCGGCGGCGAGGTCTATCGTCGAGGTGGGCGCCGCCACGTAAAAGGGTATCCTGTGGGTTCTGGCCAGCACGGCCACCGTGTAGGTGCCTATCTTGTTTGCCACGTCGCCGTTTGCGGCTATGCGGTCGGCGCCGACGACGACGGCGTCGATCTCGCCCCTGCTCATCATCCAGCCCGCCATGTTGTCGGTAATGAGCGTAACGTCTATGCCGTCCTTCATGAGCTCCCAGGCCGTAAGGCGCGAGCCCTGGAGGAAGGGGCGCGTCTCGTCGGCGAAGACCCGTATCCTCTTGCCCGCCTCCACGGCGCCGCGCACCACGCCCAGGGCCGTGCCGTAGCCGGCGGTGGCCAGCGCCCCGGCGTTGCAGTGGGTGAGAACCGTCATGCCGTCGGCCAGCAGCGCTCCGCCGTGGCGGCCTATGGAACGGTTGCGCTCTATGTCCTCGTCGTGTATCCTCAGGGCCTCGTCGACGAGCCTTGCCTTGAGCGCGGCCACGTCGTCGCCATCGAAGGAGTCCACCACCCCCCTCATGCGCTCGATGGCCCAGAAGAGGTTCACGGCCGTCGGCCTCGTCGAGGCGAGAAGCTGCGCTATGGCGGCGAACTTCTCCCTGAAGACGGAGAGGTTCGACGTCCTCACCTTCGATGCGCCCAGGGCCGCACCCATGGCCGCGGCAACACCTATGGCGGGGGCCCCTCTGACGACCATCTCCTTTATGGCCCTGGCAACCCCCCTGTGGTCCCTGTAGGTGCGGTAGACCTCGCGGCCCGGCAGAAGCCGCTGGTCTATCATGACCACACCGTCATCCTCCCATTCCACTACCTTGAACATTCAGGAATCTCCTTTTCGCGGGGTCCTCTCCGCAGAGACGGCGGGGCCTTCTCAAGAGCCGCCGTCGAGCATCTGTACGTCCACGAGCGACCCCGCCTCCAGGGATTCGGCGTCACTGGGGACGACGACGAGGGCGTTGGCCTTCACCATCGTCGATATCATGCCAGAGCCCTGTCCCTCCAGCGGTGTCGCCGCGTAGCCGTCCTCGCCGTAGCTGACGACGGCCCGCAGGAAATTGGTCCTTCCGCGCTTCTTCTTCACGTCCCTTGTGAGCCTGGCCCGCACCGTCCTCCTCGACAGGGCGGCATGGCCCGACATCTTCAGCAGCGCGGGCCGCACGAACTGCTCGAAGGCCATGAACGAGGAAACGGGGTTTCCGGGGAGGCCGAAGGCCGGACGGCCGCCTATCGTGCCGAAGGCGAGGGGCTTGCCGGGCTTCATGGCCACCTTCCAGAATTTCATCTCCGAGCCGAGCTCGGCGAGCACGTCCTTTACGAGGTCGTAGTCGCCCACCGAGACGCCGCCAGAGCTTATTATGCAGTCGGCCGATGCGGCGGCGCGGAGTTTTTCTTCGAGGCTGTCCTTCCTGTCGCGGGCGATGCCGAGGTTCACGGGCAGGCAGCCGCACTCGATGACCTGGGCCGTGAGGGTATAGCCGTTGCTGTTCGATATCTTCCCCTCGCCGAGCGGCTCGTCGATCTCGACGAGCTCGTCGCCCGTCGAGAGCACGGCCACGCGGGGGCGCTGGAAGACGCTCACGTATGGACGGCCTACGGTGGCGAGCATGGAGACGTGGCGGGAGGTGAGCACCGTGCCGGCCGGTACTACGACGTCGCCCTCGGCGAAGTCCTCGCCGCGGCGCCTGACGTTCTCTCCCGTGCGCACCGGCCTCTTGACGGCCACCTCGCGCTCGCCCATCCTCTCGGTATGTTCCACCATGACGACGGCGTTGGCCCCGGCCGGGAGCGGCGCGCCCGTCATTATGCGCACGGCCTGCCCCTCGGCGAGCTCGCCGCGGAAGACGCTTCCTGCTGGCACGTCGCCCGCGACCTCGAGCACGGCGGGACTCTCTTCACAGGCCCCGGCCGTATCGCCGGCCCGCAGCGCATAGCCGTCCATGGCGGAGTTGTCCCAGGGAGGGTTGGGCCTCTCCGCCCTTATGTCCTCGCCCGCAACGCGGCCGAGCGCCGAGAGCAGCTCCGCCCTCTCAAGCCCCATGGGCCTTATCTCCCCGAGTATGAGCTCGAGGGCCTCTTCCACGGTCAGCATATGAAAGTCACCTCAAGGAAATTCCGACTTGCTGCAGGAAAGCAACGCCCTGCGGTTCCTCCCGATTCTGCAAGCAAAACCGGGAGGAACCGCAGGGAATTATAAATCTTTGAAGGGGGCATCTCACCCGCGCCCTGACGGCGGTTCCCCGGAGGTTCGGGCCGCGCCAGGCGGTATTTTTACGCCTTTGCGGCCCGAACCTCCGGGGAACCGCC
>DRME01000065.1 GCA_011375175.1 Deltaproteobacteria bacterium
AAAAACTTTTAATGCGAGTTGGTTTCCCCCTGTTTTGCCTGGCAAAACAGGGGGAAACCAACTCGCATTGAAAGTCTTTGAAGGGGGTCTGGGGGAAACTTTCTACAGAAAGTTTCCCCCAGGGTAATTAACCAGAGCTTCCTTGAGGTGGGTTTGAGAGGACCTTTTTCGAGAAAAGGTTCTCTCACAGGAAGTGATTTCAGAGATTACGAGAGGACGACCCCTATGTTCATCGACAGGTGTCACATGTGCGGCGTCGAGCTGCCCAGGGGCAGCTTGAAATATATCGTTGAGATCAAGAGCTTCGCCGACTTCGACGGATACCTCGAGGAGTACGAGGAGTACGGCGACAGGGTGGGCGCCACGACTGTGGAGGCCATGGAGGAGCTTCTCGACGAGATCGAGGGCATGGACCCCGAGGAGCTGGAGGAGGACGTCTACCACCAGGGCGTCTACCTCCTGTGCAAGAGCTGCCGCGACAAGGTTGCGGTGACTCCTTTCCGTTACGGTTCGCTGGCCTTCAGCGAGGAGCATACCAAGGGCACGCTCCACTGAAGCCGCCCTCGCCACGGCGGCGGCGAGACCGGGGCCGGCGGGCGACTCCGTGACGGCGGCCCCTGTCGTTATCTTCCGCCGCGGCGTTGTCCCCTTTTAAGGGCTTTCCCGCTCTCCCGTCCGCTGTGGGCCCCGGCCGGCGGCCCCATACCTTCCATATGCGCCTTGCCGTCCTTTCCGATATCCACTCTAACCTGGAGGCCTTCGAAGCGGTCCTCTCGCTCATCGACCGTCTCGGCGTCGACGAGCTCCTGTGCCTCGGGGACGTGGTGGGCTACAACGCCGACCCCAACGCCTGCGTCCATATGCTGAGAAGTCTCGCGGCCCGCACCGTCATGGGCAACCACGACGCCAGGGTCGCCGGCCTCGACGACACCTCGCGCTTCAACCCCCCGGCCGCCGAGGCCGTGGCCTGGACCCGCTCGGTCATAACGGAAGAGAACGCCTCCTTTCTGCGGGGGCTGCCGGCCGAGATCGCTGAGGACGGCGACTTTGTGGCCGTCCACGGTTCTCCCGGCGACTACGACGCCTATATACTCGGCCCTTCCATGGCGGCCGAGAGCATGGAGCTTGTGGAGGACGGCGGCTTCAGGCTCTGTTTCTTCGGCCACACGCACAGGCCCGTCGCATATGTCGAGCGCGGTTCCGGGGTGGAGACGGCGACGGGACGCAGGGTGGCGCTCGGCGGGGGCCGGACCTGCATGGCGAACCCCGGAAGCGTCGGTCAGCCCCGCGACGGCGACCCCAGGGCGTCGTTTCTCGTCTACGACCGCGGGGAGGCCGTCATCGAGTTCTTCAGGGTCCGCTACGACGTGGAGCGCGCCGCCGCCAAGGTGCTGGCCGCCGGTCTTCCCGAGGCCTTCGCGTCGAGGCTCAAGGGGGGGTGGTGAGGCGCCCGCGCCGGCCGGAACGGCTCGGGGAGCATCCCTGTCCGTCATGACCGGGAGGGAGAGGCTTGCGGCCATCCTCGCCGGCCGGCCCGCCGACAGGCCGGCGCTGGTGCTGCCCGGCGGGCTCGTCACGGCTCCCTGCGCCGTCCTCCTAAGGGAGCTTTCCCTGGAGAGGCGGGCCCTTCACCGTGACTGGAGACTGCTGTGCCGCCTCTCGCTCGCCCTGTACCGCAGGGGCGGGCTCGACGCCGCGGGCCTGCCCTTCCGCCTCACCGTCGAGAGCGAGGCCTACGGCGGCGAGGTGGAGGACGACGGCTCCGGTCCGTTCTGCTTCGATTACCCCCTGCGCGATGCGGGGCGGTGGCGGGACCTCGACGGCCTCGACCCGGAAAGGGACGGCAGGCTCCCGGCGGTCCTCTCTCTGGTGAGGCGGCTAAGGCGGCTTCTGCCCGACACGCCGCTTATCGGGGACCTCGCGGGGCCGCTCGCTCTCGCCTCCGCGCTCACGCCGATGGATGGGCTCCTGAAGTCGCTCGCCTCCGGCGGCGCCGGGGTGTGCGGACTTCTCGACTTCCTCGCCGAAGGCTCGGCGCGCTATGCCGGGGCACTGGCCCGCGCAGGATGCGACGCCCTCTTCATCATGGAGCCGGCCGCCACGGCGCAGGTGGTGGGTCCCCGTCTCCTGGAGACCATGGTCGTGCCGCGGCTTCGAAGGCTCATCGAGGCCTCCTGCGCGGCGGGATGCGCCGCCATAGTCCATCTGTGCGGTCCCCTGACCTCCGTGGCCGCTCTTCTCGATGGGCTGGGACCCTGCGCCTTCAGTATCGACCGTCCCGATGAACTTCCGAGGCTCAGGGAAGCGCTCGCCGGAAGGGTCTTCATGGGGGGGCTCGACGCGGCGGTGCTGGAAGGTGGAAGTCCCGGGGATGCGGCCGCGGCGGCCCTGGCGGCGGCGCGGCGGGGCTTCGACATCATAGCGCCGGGCTGTGCCGTGACAGGTAGGCTCCGTCCCGAAAACCTCGCCGCCGCGTCCGGGGCGCTGAAGCGCGGGGTCCGGTGAGGGCTGCCGGCTCTGCGGCAGGGGGCTCAGTCGTCTGCGCCGAGGGCCAGGGCAACTTCCCTTGCGGCGTTCACGCCGGCGTAGGCGGCGGCCACCACGCCTCCGCCCAGCGAGGCCCAGTGGCCGGCTGCCCGCAGGTTTGCGAGCCCGAACTCCGGCGGCCTTACGCCCGGTCCCTGGGACCAGCCGTAGGCGGCGCCTGCCGTGTTGGCCGTGTACCTCTCCAGTGTCGCCGGCGTGGCCGCGTCCATGCAGACCGTTCCCGCGCCGAGCCCTTCCACGATGGTCTCGACCTTGGCCAGGAGCCGCCGCGCCAGGGCCGCCTTGTCCCTCTGCCACGAATCGGTCCAGCGGCTCGAGGTCATCTCGTGAGCCACCACGCTGTGGCAGCCCGGCGGTGCCATCGAGGGGTCCAGTATGGTCGGTATGGTCACGCCGAAGGTGGTCTCCGGCCTGAAGGGCGCCGCCGGGGCGAAGTCGGGCTCCATGTCGAAGTCCGAGAAGCTGCCGATGCTCGATGCCCTGCCGAGGCGGGCGAGGTCCATGCGCGCCCCCACGTAGAGTATGAAGAAGGACGACGAGACATCGGGAAGCCCATCGGGCGGTTCCCTTCCGGCAAGGGCCATGGTCCTGCGGTAGTCGATGTTGGAGATGAAGTGACGGGCCGTGAGCTCCTCGCCCTCGCTCGTGCACAGGGCCTTCACCCTTCCGCCTTCGGTCACCAGCCTTCGGGCCTCGACACCGGTGCGCACCTCTCCGCCCTTTCTTCTTATGCCCTCAACGACGGCCTCGGCGAGCCGCTGCGACCCTCCGGCCACGCGGTACGCCCCGGAGCGGAAGTAACTCATGACAAGGGCGATCATGGAGAAGGCCGAGACCCTGGAGGGCGAGAGGCCGTAGAAGGGGCAGCGGTCGGCGAGCACGCCCCTGAGCTTCGGATCGCTTACGTGCTCGTCGAGGAAGCGGTCGAAGGTGACGCCCGAGAGCCTCACTATCTCCGGTGAGAGCGGCGGCGAGGCCGCGCGGCCGAGGCAGTAGTCGCACCAGCCCATGATGTCGGAGTAGATGGCGTCCATGGCCCTGAAGAGCCCGTCGATGCCCTTGCTCTCCGCGGGAAAGAGGGCCTTCAGGTCTTCGGCGTAGCGCTCCATGGAGGCGTGGACATCGACGGTGAGCCCCGGAAAGAGGCTTCGCCGAATGGGGTCCACCCTCACGGGCGTCACCATCGATTCCACGCCGAGCTCTCTTAATACGACGCTCAGCGGACCGTCGCGGTCGAGTCCGCTGAAGCAGTCCACCGCCGCGTCGAAGGTGAAACCCCTGCGGCGGAACGACTGGAGGTAGCCGCCGGCCACGGGGTTCTTCTCCACCACCAGCACCTTCACCCCCCTGGCGGCGAGCCTCCCGGCGGCGGTAAGCCCGCCTATGCCGGCGCCTATGACTATGCAGTCGAAGTCCTTGGCCATCTCCCCTCTCATGGAAGCCCGGTCTCCCGGCGGTCTCTTATCGCGTGGGAACCCTGTCTCCTTGACGTTTGTCCATGAGGGCCGCGGCGGCCGGCACTACGAGGAGCGCGGCGGCCATGGACGCCCCTATGCCCATGACGATGACCGTTCCCAGCGAGGCGAGGCCCTTGAAGCTCAGGGCCGTGAGTGAAGCGAAGCCGGCGACCGAGGTGGCGGCGCACATGAGCACCGAGCGGCCCGCCGAGGCGAGTCCCTCTTCCCCCCCCTCGTCCCATCCCCGGACCATGTATATGCCGTAGTCTACGCCTATGCCGAAGACAAGGGGCGCCGCGCCGACGTTTATGAAGTTGAAGTCCACGCCCGCAAGGCCCATGAGTCCCGCCGTCCACAGGGCGCCCGCCGCCAGCGGCGCGAGCACGAGGACCGCGCGCCGCAGCCCTCCGAACCGAAGCGCCAGTATGAGCACGACGGCCGAGAAGGCCGCCGCCGAGGCCATGACGCTCTCGCCGATGACGGCGCCCCGCAGCTCTCTCAGGATCACGGGGCCGCCGGTGACCGTGACGCCCTCGAGGGCCGAGAGCGCGCCGGCCGCCTCGGCGAGCCTGTCTTCGCGCCACCGCCCGTCCACGGGGTAGACGTAGGCCGCCGCCGCGGCCCGCTCCTTATTGTAAAAGAGGGCGCTCCTTTTTTCACCAAGTTTTTCGAGGTCCCCGAAGGTGAGGGGGGCCCGCCGGGACAGGGCCCCGGCGAGCCGGGCGGCGTACTCCCCGTAGTAGGGATCGGGCTCGAAGCCCTCGGCCTCGAGGGCCGCGAGAAGGCGCGCCCCGATGGTCGCGGCGTCCATCTCCCCGAGCCGCTCTATGGCCCTCAGTTGCCTTGAGAGGGGCGGCAGGAAGGTGCGCAGCGAGGAGAAGCCGCCGATTGCGCCGTCGGAGGCGAGGCGGTCGAGCGTCGACTCCACCCTGTCGTAGCGGGCCAGAAGCTCGGAGGGCGAGGCGGCCGCCACGGCGACGAGCAGCGGGTTGCGCCTCTGTGCGAGAGTCGCCGAGAGCCTCTCCTCCAGCCTCGCCGCCTCGCTTCCCTCCATGCCGAGCTGGGCCGCGCGGCTGTCGAAACGCACGCTGCCGGCCGTGACGGCGGAGGCGGCGGTGAGGAGGAACGCTGCGAGCAGCGCCGACAGGGGACGGTCCTTCACGAGACGGAGAAGGCGGCCCCGGCCCGCCGCGGGCCTCCTCGGAGAGAGGGCCGCGGGCCCGGCGATGGCGATGGCGGCGCCGAGGAAGAAGACGGTGCTGAGGAAGGCGGCTGCAACGCCTATGGCCGCCACGAGGCCGAGCTCGTGGAGACCGCGGAAGCTGGTGAGCACGATGGTCGAGAAGGCGAGCGCCGTGGTAGCGGCGCCGGTGGCCACCGCCGGGAGCACGGCCGGCCAGGCCCTCTCCATGGCCGCCCTCACGTCTCCCGCGCGGGCGTACTCCTCCTCCACGCGGTTGCAGAGGTGGATGGCGTAGTCGATGCCGAGACCCATGAGCATGGCGGCCACCACGCTGGAGACGATGTTGAGCCCTCCGAAGAGGAGGTAGGCCGCGGCAAGGGTTGCGAGGAGCGCCAGGGCGAGTGCGGCCGCCGTCAGGACGAGCATGAGCAGCCTCTTGCGGTAGACGAACTGGAAGAGGAGGAAGACGGCGGCCGCAGTGGAGACGAAGGCCGCCGTCACCTCGCCGCCGAGGGTGCGGCGCGCCTCCATGGCGAGGGCGAGGGGACCGGCGAGCCCCACCTTAAGGAGTCCGCCGTGGTCGGCCTCGAAGTCCCTCGCCACGGTCGCCATGGTCTCGTCGAAACGGGAGAGGAAGGCGAGGTCCCGGGCCGACGACAGGGGACGGACGATTATGAGCGCCGCCCCGCCGTCCTTCGTGGTGTAGTAGCCTGTGCGGCCGTAGGGGACATCCTCCATGAGCCTCGATGCCGCAAGGTCCAAGAGGCCGAGTGGGTCTCTCCTCATGAGCTCGAAGTCCGCGGGCGTTGCAAGGGGGGAGAGGAGGCGGCGGCGGTTGCCGGCGATGCGGCGGCGCACGCCTTCGGCGCTGATGCGCCTTTCGAGCTCGTCGAGCCCCTTTTCGTCGAGGAAGAGGGGGAAGGCCTCCATGACGAGCGAGGCCGAGCCGTGGACCCTGAAGTCCACGAACTCGACAAGCCCGGTGGCCCGGATCCTCGCGGCCAGGTCGTCGACGGCCTCGAGGTCGGCCGTAACCGCCGCGCCGTCGCTTCGCTCCACCACGACGATGAGGTTGTCGCCCGCGCCGAAGGTGTCGAGAAAGCCGCGAAGCGCCTCCGTGGCCGGGTCGTCGGAGGGGAGCACGTCGAGCATGTCGGTCCTGAGCTCCATCCTGAGCACGAGGACGAGACAGACGAGGCCGACGGCCGCACAGGCGGCGACGATGACCTTGCTGCGCTCGTGTACGAACCCGGCCAGGACTTTGAAAAAAGTCTCCATGAATGTGGTAGGATACTACCGGAAGGGCCGAAAAGCAACGCAAAAGGGGGGCGCGGACGGCTGTTGCTTTGTGAGGGAAATTCTGGTTAATTACCCTGGGGGAACCGTGGGCCTATGACTCTTTACAAAAAAGCTCCCTCAGGGTAAATAAATCAGAGCTTCCTGAGAAAGGTATCTTCTTTGGAAGAAGGGTTATCCTACCCACGCCGTCTGCCTGCGGGGCGGCCCCCGGAAGGTTCGGCCCGCGCCAGGCGGGGGTTGTTTACGCCTTTGCGGCCCGAACCTTCCGGGGGCCGCCCCGCATATGCAAACAACATGGAGGGGTCCTGCGGACGCGGCTCTTCGGTCCTCGTTGTCGGAGGGTTTCCCCCCGGCGCAGTATACATGGGAGCTTCCCTGGTGAAGAAAAAGAGCATAGTATTCGTCAATCCGCCGTACACCGTGTGGGACGAGCGTGTGAGGCTTCCGAGGGCGCTGGAGAACACCATGCCCTCGCTGGGGCTCCTGGGGCTTGCCGCGGTGGTGCGGGAGGCTGGCTGGGAGCCCCACGTGGTCGAGGCCGGGGCCCTGGGGCTTTCGCTCGGCGAGACGGCGCGCCTTGTGGTCTCGAAGGACCCGGCCGTGCTCGCCGTGAGGGCCTCGACCGTGTCGGTCGTGAACGGGGCGCGTCTTGCGGCGATGGTGAAGGAGGCGGCCCCTCACGTGACGGTCGTGCTCGGAGGCCCCCATGTGAGCGCCGTGCCCGCAGAGACGATGGAGCGGCTGCCGGTCTTCGACTTCGGAGTGGTCGGCGAGGGGGAGCTCACGCTCGTGGAGCTCCTCTCGGTGCTCGACGGCGGAGGTGACCCGGCGGGGATCAGGGGGCTCGTCTTCGTGAAGGGCGGGGAGACGGTGGTGACGGGGCGGAGGCCATATATCGAGGACCTCGACGGCCTCCCCATGCCGGCCTGGGACCTGCTCGACGGCTTCCCGGGGGCCTACCGGCCTCCGCTTCTTAGCTACCGGGCCCTGCCGGCCGCCTCGCTCGTCACGTCGAGGGGCTGTCCCTACGGCTGCACCTTCTGCGACCGCTCGGTCTTCGGCCGCCGCTACCGGGGATTCGGCGCCGCCTACGTGGCATCCATGGCCGAACGCCTCGTGACCGCTTACGGCGTCCGCCACATCCTCTTCTACGACGACCTCTTCTCGGTCTCGAAGGACAGGCTCGTCGAGGTCTGCCGCCGGTTGCGTCCCCTGGCCGAGGGGCACGGGCTTACGTGGAGCTGTGACGCCCGCGTGGAGAGTGTTACGGCCGGGACCCTCGCGCAGATGAAGGCCGCCGGATGCTGGGAGATAGCCTACGGCGTGGAGAGCGGCTCGCAGGAGATACTGGACCGCGTGGCCAAGGGGACGAGGCTGGAGGAGGTGGAGCGGGCCGTGCGTCTCACCCATGAGGCGGGCATAAAGGTCAAGGGGCTCTTCATGATGGGCCATCCGGGAGAGACGCCCCGGACCATACGGATGACCGTGGAACTGGCCCGCCGCCTCCCATTCGACCATATAAACATCAGCAGGTTCACCCCCTATCCCGGCACGGCCGTCTACAGGGAGGCCTCCCGCTGGGGCGAGTTCCGCGAGGACTGGGAGCGCATGAACGCCATGACGGCCGTCTTCGTGCCGAGGGGATTTACCGAGGCGTCCCTTACAAGGGCCTACCGCCGCGCCATCCTCGATTTCTACGTGAGACCCTCGGTCCTGTGGCGGCTCGCAAAGGACCTCGTGCGCAATCCCGATACGGCGCGCAGGCTCCTCGCCGCCCAGGGAGAGCTTATAGGCTCGCTTGTGAGAATGCCCTTCCACGGCCTCCGAGAGGGCGGCCGCAAGGGCCCGCCCGCCGCTTAACCCATCGAGTTTGCTTGCCTTCCGGGACTCTTTGTGCTAACATCGTCCAGATGTCCATGAAGACGAACACTCGGGGGATGAACCCCCGGACTGCGGCGCCCGCCGCAGTGGGCGGAGGCGGGGAGCTCTTCGAGGGGGAGCGGCGGGCTCATGGCGCCGCAGGGGCCGACAAGGTCCGCAGACACCTTCTCGGCAGGCCCTCGGTCTACCGCTGCGGCATAGCCGTAGTGGACAAGGTGCCGCTGCGGCTCATGTACTTTGTCGCGGAACGGGTGGCCGAGCTGAGCTGCCTCTTCTACGCCGGGGCAAGGCGAAACGTGAGGCGCAACCTCCATGCGGCGCTCGCAGAGACGGGCCGCCGGGCCGGCCCGCGCCTTGTATTGAGTACTTTCCGTAATTACGCGAGATACCTCGTCGACTTCGGCAGGCTCGCTTCCGCCGGCAAGGCCGCTGTCCTCGGCGAGCTCCAGAGCATCGAGGGTACGGAGCACATAGAGCGGGCCATGGCCGACGGTCGCGGCATCATAATGCTGACCGCTCACCTCGGCAACTGGGAGCTGGGCGGGCTCTTTTTCGCCACCGGCGACCTGCCGGTGAACGTCCTCACAAAGCGCGACGGTCTCGAAGAGGTCGACCGCATAAGGGACTCGTACCGCAGGCGCTTCAACATCAACACCATAGTGCTGGGCGACTCGCCCTTCGCGGCCCTCGACGTGATGGGCGCCCTGCGTCGCGGCGAGATAGTGGCCATGCTCGTCGACCGCTCGGCTCCCGAGGGCGTGGAGGTCGAGTTCCTGGGCAGGCGTTTCGTCTTCCCCACTGGACCCATCCGGCTTGCGCGCCGCACGGGCGCGCCGCTCATGCCGGGATTCGTCGTCAGGGAGGGAGAGGGCTACAGGGCCGTGGCCGAGAGCCCCATCCACCTGACCCCCGACGGTCCCGACGACGCCGCTGCGGCCCGCGCGATCCTCCGGGTCTTCGAGCGCTACATAAGAAGATACCCGGACCAGTGGTACAACTTCGTCCCCTTCGACGCCCCCTGAGCCGTCGCGGAGCGGAAAGTTTGTCGTACATCGGCGGCGGCTGTTGTGTTACAATACCGGTTGCGGTGACGGAGCGGCGCTCCCGCCGCGCTCTATAATTGGAACAGGACGGAGCTTCCCGAAAAACCCGGCGCCGCTGCGGCGCCCTGACCGGAGAGAACATGTTCACTTCCCTTCTCGGTTTCTTTTCCAATGACCTCGCCATCGACCTCGGCACGGCGAGCACCCTCATATACGTAAAGGGCAAGGGCATCGTCACCAACGAGCCCTCGGTGGTGGCCGTGAAAAAGGACGCCCGCGGCAAGAAGGTCCTGGCCGTCGGCAAGGAGGCCAAGGCCATGCTCGGCAAGACGCCGGGCTCGATCACGGCCATAAGGCCGCTCAAGGACGGCGTCATCGCCGACTTCGAGGTCACCGAGGAGATGCTCAAGTACTTCATCACCAAGGTCCACAACCGGCGGCTGCTCGTGCGGCCCCGCATCATCGTCGGCGTGCCCTCCGGCATAACACAGGTCGAGAAGCGGGCCGTGCGCGAGTCGGCCTACTCGGCCGGCGCCGCCGAGGTCTACCTCATCGAGGAGCCCATGGCGGCGGCCATAGGATCGGGACTGCCCATAACCGAGCCCTCGGGCAACATGATCGTCGACATCGGCGGCGGCACCTCGGAGATCGCCGTCATCTCGCTCGCCGGCATAGTGCACGCCAAGTCCATACGCATCGGCGGAGACAAGCTCGACGAGGTCATAATCCAGTACATAAAGCGCAAGTACAACCTCTCCATAGGCACGGGCGTGGCCGAGAAGATAAAGATGACCCTCGGTCTCGCCATGCCCGACGAGGAAGAGCAGATTATGGAGATAAAGGGCTCCAATCTCGTGACCGGCATACCGGCGACCATGGAGATAAATTCGCGGGAGATACGCGAGGCCCTCAACGAACCGATCAACACCCTCATAGAGGCGGTCAAGCAGGTGCTCGAGACGACACCGCCCGAGCTCGCGGCCGACCTCGTCGACAAGGGCATAGTGCTTGCCGGAGGAGGGGCTCTGCTGCGCAACCTCGACGTCATACTGCGCGAGGAGACGAGCCTGCCCGTCACCATAGCCGACGACCCCCTCACCTGCGTGGTCAAGGGCGCCGGCAAGGTCCTCGACGAGATAAGACTGCTGCGGGACGTGACGATACCTACCTGAAGGGGCGGTGAAAGGGGCTGGGTCCCGACAGGGCCCCGCTGGAGAAGAGGCGCACCGTCGTGCAGTACTTTCTCAGGCGTAACAGGATACTCATAGCGGCCATGGCCCTCGGCCTGCTCTCGCTCCACCTCTCTTTCACGAGCAGGCGGGGCGTGGGCGGATCGGTCATCGTCGACGAGGTGCTCGCCGCGGGCGCGGCGCCGGTGCAGAAGGCGCTGCTTCGGATAAGCGGGGCCGCGGCGTCGGTGTGGGACGACTACATATACCTCGTGGGCCTCAAGCGCGACAACGACGCCCTGCGCCGGAGGGTGGCGAGACTCATGGAGGAGAACAACCGGCTCAAGGAGGAGCTGCGCCTCAACGCCAGGCTCCGCCGGATCCTCTCCTTCAGGAAGCGCACCTCGCCCCGTACCGTCGCTTCCGAGATACTGGGCTTCAGCGGTCTCGCCGGCGGCGGCTGGACCAGGACGATCACGCTCGACAAGGGCAGCGCCGACGGAATAGGCATAGACATGCCCGTGCTCAGCCCCGACGGCGTCGTGGGGAGGATCATAGATACGACGCGCCATACGGCGGTGGCGCTCCTTCTCACCGACCCGCGCTCCAACATCGACGTGCTCGTGCAGCGCACGAGGGTGAAGGGGGTGGTGGAGGGCAACGGCTCTGGCGGACTCACCCTCAAGTACGTGACCGAGATAGACGACGTGCGTCCCGGCGACAAGGTGATAACGGCCGGGCTCTCCGGCATCTTTCCCAAGGGGCTGGTCATAGGGGAGGTCACGACAGTGGAGAAGGGCGGCGACAACTTCTTCAAGTACATAGAGGTCGAGCCCGGCGTTGACATCATGAGGCTCGAGGAGGTGCTCATAGACACCGGCAGGCGCAGTCCCTTGCGCGGCTCTCCGGCCCGCGGCCCCGCCTCCGGGTAGGGCGCGGCCGGGCCCTGTTTGTTTACGGTCACAAGCCGCCGTGATGGACTTTCTCGTATACCTCCCCCTTACGCTCCTGTATCTCGCCGCGAGGAGCACGCTCGCCCCCGGCCTGCCGCTGCCCGACCTCGCGCTCGCCGCGGTCTTCTACCTGGCTTACGACAGGCCGTCGCTGTCCGGCGTCTTCCTCGCCTTCCTGCTGGGTTACATGGACGACGTCTTCTCCGGCGGCGTCATAGGGGCGACGAGCTTTTCGCTCGTGCTCGCCTACGCGGCGGCGCACCTCGCGGCACGGAAGGTCCACTTCTCGACGGCGGCCATGCAGGTGCTCGGCGTGTCGGTGCTGGCGGCGGTCAAGGGGCTTGCGACCTATCTGCTGCTCGGCCCTTCGGGCCCTGACGCCGTCTCCCTCGTCTACGTCGTCCCCGGCGCCGTTGTCACGGCACTGAGCGCGCCCTTTCTCATAGCGCTCTTTGTGCGCATCGACGGTCTCGTCAAGTCCCGCTCCGGCGGTGACGCCCTGAAGTGATGGACTACTTCGACTCCAAGGAACCGGCCGAGCTCAGGCAAAGGCTCGTCGCGGCGGCCGCCTTCGTCGTCGCCGCCTTCCTCCTGCTGGGCCTGCGCTTCTGGTATCTCCAGGTCGTGGAGGCGTCCCTCTTCCAGGAGCTCTCGCACAACAACCGCATCCGCCTGCGCCACATCGATCCCCCCCGCGGCATCATCTACGACCGCGACCGCATCCTGCTCGCCGAGAACAGGCCGGGCTTCGACCTCGCCATCGTCCCCGAGGACGTCGTCGACCGGGAGGGGACGCTGCGCACCCTCTCCGTGCTCGTGGACATGGACGTCGCCGAGATGGAGGCGAGGCTCAAACGGGCGAGACGCCGCTCGCCCTTCCAGGCCGTTACCGTAAAGGAGGACCTCGACTGGGAGGAGATGGTCCGGGTGGAGGGATTCAAGTTCGAGCTGCCCGGCGTGGTGCTCGACGTGGGGCCCAAGAGGATATACCCCTTCGGCGAGATAACGGCCCACCTCATAGGCTACCTCGGCGAGGTGAGCGAGCGGGAGCTTGCCGCCGGCGTGGACGACAGGGGGCGCGTCTATCGCCGCGGCGACGTGTCGGGCAAGTACGGCATCGAGAGGGCCATGGAAGGGGTGCTGCGCGGCAGGCACGGCGGCAAGCAGATAGAGGTGGACGCCCTTGGGCGCGAGGTGAAGGTCCTTGAGATGATCCCGCCCGAGCCGGGCGACAACATACGGCTCACCATAGACCTCAAGACCCAGATAGCCGCATGGGCGGCCATGCGGGACCAGGCCGGAGCGGTGGCGGCCATCGAGCCCGCGACGGGCAGGGTCATAGCCCTGGTCAGTACGCCGTCCTTCGACCCCAACGTCCTCACTTCCGGCATGTCGCGCAAGGAGTGGGAGCGGCTCGTGCGCCACCCCAGGAAGGTCCTCACCAACCGGGCCATACAGGGCCAGTACCCCCCGGCCTCGACCTTCAAGCCCATAACGGCGGCCGCGGCCCTGGAGGAGAACGTCCTCACCCTGGACACCGAGATATTCTCCGGGCCGGTCTTCAGGTTCATGAACCGCGACTACCGCGACTGGAAGGAGTCGGGCCACGGCCGCATAAACGTCCACCGCGCCATCGTCGAGTCGTCGGACACCTTCTTCTACCAGGTGGGCGTGAAGCTCGGCGTCGACAGGATAGCCGAGTACGCCCGGCGCTTCGGGCTGGGCAGGCCCACGGGACTGGGCCTGCCCGACGAGAAGTCGGGACTCGTGCCCTCGACGCGCTGGAAGCGCCGCGTCTACGGCACCGTCTGGTATCCCGGCGAGACGCTGAGTGTGGCCGTGGGACAGGGATACATGCTGGCCACGCCGCTCCAGCTCCTTGCGGCCTACAGCGCCATAGCGGCCGGCGGAAGGTTCATGAAGCCCCAGCTCATAGAGGAGATAACGGCGCCTGACGGGACGGTCATCAAGTCCTTCGAGCCCGTGGAGACGGGCAGGCTCGATCTCTCGCCCCGCACGCTGGAGGTCATACGCAACGCCCTCAGGGGCGTGGTCCACGAGGAGGGGGGCACGGCGCGAAGGCTCGCCGCAAACCCCTTCAGGATCGCCGGCAAGACGGGCACGGCCCAGGTGGCGACACTCAGGGAGCGGGTCGACGACATCGAAGAGGTCCCCTACAGGCTGCGCGACCACGCCTGGTTCGCCGGCTTCGCCCCCTACGACGACCCCCGCATAGCCGTGGTGGTCATAGTGGAGCACGGCGGCTTCGGCGCGAGGGCCGCCGCCCCGGTGGCCTACGAGGTCATAAAGGCCTATCTCGAGGAGAGGTACCGCGGGAGCGACGAAGAGGAAGAGCGGCCTGCGCCCTATCCGGCGAAGGCGGCCGCAGGGACGGCAGGGACGGGGGGAAGACGATGATCAACAGACGGTTGCTGGCGCAGATGGAGTGGCCGCTCCTGTTCATAACCCTGGCCGTGGCCCTGGCCGGGCTCGCCAACATATACAGCTCCACCTTCGTGCAGGAGATCGACATCTACAACAGACAGCTCCAGTGGCTTGCCGTCGGCCTCGTCTTCATGGCCGCCGCCATCGCCTTCGATTACACGCTCCTCGACAGGTACGGCTACTTCATATACTTTCTCGCTCTCGGCCTCCTCGTCTGGGCGCTCGTCTTCGGCCGCACCGTGGCCGGGACGCAGAGGTGGATATCCCTGGGCTTTGTCACCTTCCAGCCCTCGGAGTTCACCAAGCTGGCCGTCATAGTCATCCTCGCCAGGCACTTCGCCGCCAGACCGGCGCGCCCCGGCGGCCTGGCGCTGAGGGACCTCGTCTTTCCGGCCTTGCTCATCGCGGTGCCCTTTTTCCTCGTCGCAGCCCAGCCGGACCTGGGCACGGCCCTCATATTCGTGCTCATATTCTGCTCCGTGGTCCTGGTCGTCAAGGTCAGGCTGAAGACCGCAGCCGGCCTGCTCCTCGCCTTCGCGCCGCTCGTGCCCATAGCCTGGGGCTCGCTCAAGGGCTATCAGAAGGCGCGGCTTTTGAGTTTCCTCGACCCCTCGTCCGACCCCCTCGGCTCCGGCTACCACCTGCTCCAGTCCAAGATCGCCATCGGCTCCGGCGGCTTCTGGGGCAAGGGCTTCACAAAAGGCACCCAGGGCAAGCTCATGTTCCTGCCCGAGCATCACACGGACTTCATCTTCTCCATACTGGCCGAGGAGTGGGGGCTTGCAGGCTCGCTCACCGTCATGGCGCTCTTCCTCTCGCTCATCCTCTACGGGCTGCACGTGGCCCGCAGCTCGAAGGACAGGTTCGGCTTCCTGCTCGCCCTCGGCCTCTCTTCGCTCTTCTTCTGGCACATAGTGATAAACCTCGGCATGGTATCGGGGCTCATGCCCGTGGTGGGCGTGCCGCTGCCCTTCTTCAGCTACGGGGGGTCTTTTCTCGTGACGGCCTTCATCGGGGCGGGACTGCTGATCAATATCAAGATGCGGCGTTTCATCTTCTGATTCCGCCGCCCCCGGGGGCTGGAAGTTCGGCGGCTGCTTGCCCTGCCGCCGGCGGTGGCTCGGCGTGGGGTCCAGGGGTTCCGAGCGGAAGTGGTTTGACGAAATGAGAGAGCGGATCGTCGAGTTTCTTGCCACGGCGGCCTATGCCGGACGGTCTTCGAGGGCGCCGGGGACGATGGGGAGCCTCTGGGGGCTGGTCTTCGGCTACGCGCTCTCCGGGTTGTCTGCCGCCGGGGGCGCCGCGGTCCTTGCCGCCGCCGTGGCGGCGGCCGTGTGGGTCGGCGCCGAGGCCGAGCGTGCGGCCGGCGGCAAGGACCCCCGGCACATCGTCTGCGACGAGGTGGTGGGCATGATGACCGCCGTGTACCTGCTCCCCGCCACGACGGGGACCCTCATATTGGCCTTTTCTCTCTTCCGGTTTTTTGATATCCTTAAGCCTCCGCCCGTGAGCACCATGGAGAGGGTCTTTTCGGGCGGCGCGGCCGTGGTCTTCGACGACGTGGCCGCCGGTCTGTGCGCCAACGCGGCGGCGCGGCTGGTGCTGTGGCTTGCCGGTTGAGGGGACCGGAGGGGGAGGTGACTTTGACGGGGGCTTACGAGCGGGCGCTGGAGGCCTCGCGGCGGGCCGGAGCGGCCCTTCGCCGGGGCGGGCTCACGCTCGCCGCCGCCGAGAGCTGCACGGGCGGGCTCATAAGCGCCCTGGTCACCGACGTGCCCGGAAGCTCGGAGTACTTCCTCGGCGCCGTGGTGGCTTACAGCAACGACGTGAAGGTGAAGGTGCTCGGCGTGCCCCGCGCGCTGATCGAGGACAGGGGCGCGGTCTGCGAAGAGACGGCCGCCGCCATGGCCGGCGGCGCAAGGCGTCTTCTCGGCGCGGACATCGGCGTGTCGGCCACAGGCATAGCCGGTCCCGGCGGGGCCGTCGAGGGGAAGCCCGTGGGGACGGTCTTCATCGCCGTGGCCTCGGACAGGGGTGTTTCCGTGAGGAGACTGGCGCTCAGGGGCGGAAGGGCGGACGTGAGGCTCGCCGCGGCCGCAGAGATCCTCGGTGAAGTGAGCGCCGCCTGCGAGCGGATCCGGGGGGGCGCCCTGTAGCGAGGCGTCGCGCCGCCCTGTTGGAGATGCGGCGTTGTGGCCCGCCGGGGGGGGTGGGGCGGCCCGCGCCGGGCGGGGTTGTTACGCCTTTGCGGGCCGACCCCGGCGGGCCGCCCTGGAAAAGAGAGATGGGAGCTGGCGGGGACCCGGCCCATGCGGCCTTTGTGCGGCAAGTCCCCCCATGACGCAGGGAACGGGTGGGCGAGGAGGATAACAGGCGGATTCGGGCCTTCGTGGCCGTCGAGATACCCGATTTTCTCAGGGACGAGTTGCGAAGGCTTGCAAGGGAGCTTCGCAGGGGCGGGAGCGCAGCGAGCTGGGTGAGACCGGAGAACGTCCACCTGACGCTCAAGTTTCTCGGCCAAGTGGACGAGGCCCTTGTCGGTCCTCTGGGAGAGGCCGTGGCCGGGGCCGCCTCCGGGGTGCGGCCCTTCCGGCTCACCACGGGCCGGGTCGGGGCCTTTCCCTCGCTTGCCGCCCCGAGGGTGGTATGGCTCGGCGTGGAGCCCTGTGAGGCGCTCTCTCTGCTGCACCGGAGGATCGACGATGCCCTCGGCGAGCTCGGCTTCGAGCGCGAATCGCGCCCCTTCAGGCCCCATCTCACGCTGTGCCGCATACGCTCGGCGGCGGAGGGGAGAAGGCTCGGCCGGTTCATAGGGCGCACGGCCCCGGCCGTGAACGCGTCGTTCCTCGTGGAATCGGTCACGCTCTTCAAGAGCGTGCTCGGAGCGGGAGGTCCCAGGTACGCGGCGCTTGCACGGGCGCGGCTCGATACTTCGTGAGTTGCGCCAGCACGCCCTCGAATATCTCGGAAGACGATGGAATAGGAAACTCTGATTTATTGCACTGAGGGAACCTTTTTGTAAATAAGGTTCCCTCAGACTCCCTCCAAAAACTTTTAATGCGAGTTGGTTTCCCCCTGTTTTGCTAGGCAAAACAGGGGGAAACCAAGTCGTATTGAAAGTCTTTGAAGGGGGTCTGGGGGAAACTTTCTACAGAAAGTTTCCCCCAGGGTAAATAAAGAGGCGGGAGGTAAAAACGATGGCCAAGGGTTCCATGCAGGCGAGACCGCCGGCCGAGGCCGGTTCTGCGGAGCGCAGGAAGGCGATAGAGCTCGCCATAAGCCAGATAGAGAAGAACTTCGGCAAGGGTTCGATCATGCGGCTCGGCGACGGCGACGTGGTCAAGGGGGTGGCCGTCATCCCCACGGGCTCGCCGTCGCTCGACATCGCCCTCGGCGTGGGAGGCGTGCCGCGTGGCAGGGTGATCGAGATATTCGGTCCCGAGTCATCGGGCAAGACCACCCTTGCGCTCCACATCGCCGCCCAGGCCCAGAAGGGCGCAGGCACGGTGGCCTTCATCGACGCCGAGCACGCCCTCGACGTAAACTACGCAAGGAAGCTTGGCGTCGATACCGACGAGCTGCTCCTCTCCCAGCCCGACTCGGGAGAGCAGGCCCTGGAGATAGCCGACATCCTGGTCAGAAGCGGCGGCGTGGACCTCATAGTCATCGACTCGGTGGCGGCCCTCGTGCCCCGCGCCGAGCTCGAGGGCGACATGGGGGACGCCCACATGGGGCTCCAGGCGAGGCTCATGAGCCAGGCCCTGCGCAAGCTCACGGCCACCATCGGCCGCAGCCGCACCTCCATGATCTTCATAAACCAGATACGTCACAAGATAGGCGTCATGTTCGGAAGCCCCGAGACGACCACGGGCGGAAACGCCCTCAAGTTCTACGCCACCATCAGGATGGACATCCGCAGGATAGGGCAGATAAAGCAGGCCGAAAAGATAATGGGCAACCGCATCCGCGTAAAGGTGGTGAAGAACAAGCTCGCCCCTCCCTTCCGGGACGCCGAGTTCGACATCCTCTTCAACGAGGGGATATCGCGCGAGGGGGACCTCATCGACCTCGCCGTCAAGGCCGACGTGGTGGAGAAGACGGGCTCCTGGTACTCCTACGGCTCCGAACGGCTCGGCCAGGGACGGGAGGCGGCCAGGGCCTTTCTCAAGAACAACCCCGATACGGCGAGGGAGATAGAGACGAAGGTCTACAGCCACTTCGGACTCGCCAAAGCGGAGGAGTGACGTCAAATGGCCAAGATAGATCTCAATTCCATACTCAATCTCGCCGTCAGGGAGAACGCCTCGGACGTCCATCTCAAGGCCGGACTGCCGCCCATCCTCAGGATATACGGCAACCTGCTGCCCATAAAGCACGAGCGCCTCTTCCCCGACGACGTGGCCAGGTGCGCCATGGCCCTCATGAACGACGTCCAGAAGGAGACCTTCCGCGAAAAGCACCAGGTCGACATGGCCTACAGCGTGCCGGGGCTCGGCAGGTTCAGGGTCAACGTCTTCCAGCAGCGCGGCGCCGTGGGCATCGTCCTCAGGGTCATCCCCATGGTCATAAAGGGCTTTAGTGAGCTCCACCTGCCGCCCATACTCGAGAAGATCGCCGACGAGGTGCGCGGCCTCGTCCTCGTAACGGGCATAACGGGAAGCGGCAAGTCCACGACCCTGGCGGCCATCATGGAGCACATCAATACGACGCGCTCGTGCAACATCATATCCGTGGAAGACCCCATAGAGTTCCTCCACCGCGACCGCAAGAGCATCATAAACCAGCGCGAGATAGGCGTTGACGCCGTGAGTTTCGCCGAGGCCCTGCGCGGCGCGCTGCGCCAGGACCCGGATGTCATAATGATAGGCGAGATGCGGGACCTCGAGACCATCGAGATCGCGCTCACCGCCGCCGAGACGGGACATCTCGTCCTCTCCACGCTCCACACCATAGACGCCATGGAGACGATAAACCGCATAGTCTCCGTCTTTCCGCCCTACCAGCAGAAACAGGTGCGATTCCAGCTCGCAAGCGTCATAAAGGGCATCATCTCGCAGCGCCTCATGCCCACCAAGGACGGCAAGGGCCGCGTTCCGGCCGTCGAGGTCCTCGTCTCCACGGCCCGCATACGGGAGTGCATCGAGGACAAGGAGAAGACCAAGGACATCTACGACGCCATCGCCAAGGGCCACACGAACTACGGCATGCAGACCTTCGACCAGTCGCTCATGAGCCTGCTCAACAAGGGGCTCATCTCCTACGACGAGGCCATCCGCCAGGCGAGCAACGCCGCCGACTTCGACCTCAAGATCAAGGGCATCTCCGCTACGAGCGACATGGGCTGGCAGCAGATCGAGGAAGGAGAGGCCGCCTCCTCCTCTTCCGACGACGATATCGAGCGGTTCTGAGCCGGCGCCGTGGGGAGGCAGCGGGTGCCGCGGACCGGGGAGGGCAAGGGGCCGTCGGCCGTTGAGGCGGCGCTGCGGCTGCTTTCGTACAGGGCCCGCAGCCGCAGGGAACTCGAGGAGAGGCTCGCCGCCAAGGGGTTCGGCCGCGACGAGACGGAGGCCGCCCTTTCGCGCCTCGAGGAGACGGGCTACATCGACGACAGGGCCCTGGCCCGCGCCTTTGTCCGCTCCCGCATGGAGGGGCGCGGCTGGGGTCCGCTCAAGATCGCCGCGGCGCTCGCTCAAAGAGGTGTCGAGGCTCCGGTCATAGAGTCGGCGCTCGGCGAGGTCCGCTCCGGCGAGGCCGCCGCCGCTGCGGCGGCCCTCGACAAGTGGGCCCGCATCAGGGCGGTGCCGCTGCCGCTGTCCCGGGAGGACGCCGTCAGGGCCCGGCGTTTCCTCCGGGGCAGGGGTTTTACGGCCGAGGCCGTCCGCACGGCGCTTGAGGGCGCGGCGAGGCCGGGACCGCCGGACTCTGACTGAGACACCTATTGCACAGGGGGCATTTCTCGGCCCGAAGGGGGAAAGTGTTCGTCATATGAAGTCATCGGAGATAAGGAGGAGTTTCCTCGACTATTTCGCGCAGCGGGGCCACCGCGTGGTGAAGAGCTCGGGGCTCGTTCCCATGGGGGACCCGACGCTGCTCTTCACCAACGCCGGCATGGTGCAGTTCAAGGGGGTCTTTCTCGGCGAGGAGACACGGGAGTACAGCCGGGCCGTGTCGAGCCAGAAGTGCATGCGCGCCGGCGGAAAGCACAACGATCTCGAGAACGTGGGCCATACGGAGCGCCACCACACCTTCTTCGAGATGCTCGGCAACTTCTCCTTCGGCGACTACTTCAAGGAAGGGGCCATCGAGTACGGCTGGCAGTTCCTGACGGAAGTGATGGGACTGCCTGCCGAGCGGCTCTGGGCCACGGTCTACGAGGACGACGACGAGGCGGCCCGGCTCTGGGTGGAGAAGACGCCGCTGCCGCCCGAGCGGGTGGTGCGCCTGGGCGAGAAGGACAACTTCTGGTCCATGGGCGAGACCGGCCCCTGCGGCCCCTGCTCGGAGATAATCATAGACCAGGGCGAAGACGTGGGCTGCGGCCGGCCCGGCTGCGCCGTGGGCTGCGACTGCGACCGCTACCTCGAGCTCTGGAACCTGGTCTTCATGCAGTACAACCGCGACGCCTCCGGCAGGCTCACGCCCCTTGCAAAGCCGTCGATAGACACGGGCATGGGCCTTGAGCGCCTTACGGCCGTGCTCCAGGGAAAGCACAGCAACTACGACACCGACCTCTTCATCCCCATCATAAGCCGCATAGAGGAGCTCTCGGGCGTGCGCTACGGCGACTCGCCCTCGTCGGACGTCTCCATCAAGGCCGTGGCCGACCACGCCCGGGCCGTGACCTTCCTCATAACCGACGGCATCCTTCCCTCCAACGAGGGGCGCGGCTACGTGCTGCGCAGGATACTTCGCCGCGCCGTGCGCCACGGCCGCTTCCTCGGCCTTTCCGGCCCCTTCCTCCACAAGGTCGCGGAGACGGTCATAGAGATAATGGGAGAGGCGTACCCGGAGGTCGTGCAGGCGGCGCGGACGGTGGAGAAGGCGACGAGGAGCGAGGAGGAACGTTTCTTCGAGACCCTGGAGCGGGGTCTCGCCATGCTCGATGCCGAGGTGGCGGCCCTGGAGGCGTCGGGCGGCAGGGTCCTGTCGGGAGAGACCACCTTCAGGCTCTACGACACCTACGGCTTCCCCGTGGACCTGACGGCCGACATCGTGCGGGAGCGGGGCATCGACATCGACGAGGCGGGCTTCAACGAGTGCATGGAGGAACAGCGCCGCAAGGCCCGGAGCAACTGGAAGGGGGCGAGCGCCGGCGAGGCCGGCGAGCTCTACGCAAGGCTCGCCGAGGCGGGCCTGCGCAGCGAGTTCGTCGGCTACGGTCTCGACGCTGCGACGTCGCGGGTGCTCTGCATCATATCGGGAAGCGGGACCGTGGAGGAGGCCGCGGCGGGCGGGCGCGTGGGCATAGTCACCGAGGAGACGCCCTTTTACGGCGAGTCCGGCGGACAGGTGGGCGACCGTGGAGTGATTAGCGGCCGGTCCTTCAGGGCCGAGGTCCTCGACACGAAGCGGCCCCTGCCCTCGCTCATAGTCCACAGCGTGGAGGTCGTGGAAGGCTGCGTCCGCGTCGGTGACAGTGTGGAGCTCGCCGTCGACGCGGAAAGGCGCGAGGCCCTGCGGCGAAACCATACGGCAACGCACCTGCTCCACGCCGCGCTGCGCGAGCTTTTAGGCGAACACGTGCGCCAGTCGGGATCGCTCGTGACGGAGGGCCACCTCCGTTTCGACTTCAGCCACTTCCAGGGCCTCGGTCGCGCCGAGATCGACGCCGTCGAGGAGAGGGTGAACAGGGCCGTCATGGCGAACAGGGAGGTCCTGACCGAGACACTCCCCTACGACGAGGCCCTGAGGCGCGGCGCGCTCGCCTTCTTCGGCGACAAGTACGGCGAGCGGGTCCGGGTCGTGGAGGTGCCGGGCGTGAGTGTGGAACTCTGCGGCGGCACTCACGCCGCCCGCACCGGCGACATTGGGCTTGTGCGGATCACGTCGGAGAGTTCGGTGGCGGCCGGTGTGAGGCGCATAGAGGCCGTCACCGGCATCGAGGCCCTGCGCTGGTCGAGGAAGGCCGAATCGATGCTTCGCCAGAGCGCGGCTCTTCTCAGGAGCTCGCCGGCCGAGGTGCCGGACAAGATAAGAAAGCTCATGGAGCGCGCAAAGGAGCTCGAAAAGCGGCTCCACGAGGCGAAGTCGACGGGGACGGCGACGGAGATCGACTCCCTTGCGGCCTCGGCGCGCACCGTCGCGGGAGTAAAGGTCCTGGCCGCCGTGGTGGACGGCGACCCCCGGGCGCTTCGCTCCATGGCCGACGTGCTCAGGGGAAAGCTCGGCTCGGCGGTGGTTGTGCTCGGCTCGGCGGCGGGCGGCAAGGCCTCCCTGCTCGCCGCGGTGACCAGGGACTTGACCGGCAGGATAAGTGCCGGCGAGGTCGTGAAACGCCTGGCCCCCGTGGTCGGCGGGCGCGGCGGCGGCAGGGCCGAGCTCGCCCAGGCCGGAGGCAAGGATACGGCGAGACTCGCCGAGGCGGTGGAGAGCGCCTTCGACACGGTGGCCGCGCTTCTCAAGTAGGAGGAACTTTTTTTCTGTAGAAGGGCCAGAGGTCCGCCTTCCCCAAGGCCCCGTGTGTTATTCGTACCTTCGGCGGTCTGCGGGAGGTTCGGCCCGCGCCGGGCGGGGTTGTTACGCCCTTGCGGCCCGAACCTCCCGCAGACCGCCCCCGGGCGGCGGACGCCGGTAAGATAAAAGACTGTCGATACGAGTCACAAAAAAGCTTCTCTCAGATTTCTACTGCTCTTCCTCCATGGACGGTGGGAGCCCGGTTTCATTGACTTTTCGTGAATGAAATTGTTGTGTTGTTATGGTCTTGGTGTGTTTTTGTCTGGGAATGAGGCCAGATGGAGATTTTGTGTAGAATAATAAGCTGTATGTCTGACTATGTCTTGAGGGAGCAGGGGAACAGTGCCGGGGAACGAGAACTTTGAGACGATTAACAAATGGTTAGGCTGGGGTGATCCGAAGGAAGGGCTGTGGTTTATCGGGATGGAAGAAGGCGCTCGGTTCACCGAAGAAACCGTATCACAATATCGAGACAAAAGGTATCTCGAAGTCGAAAAAGGCGCTAATAAACTCGATTGGCCGGTAGCAAATAGGACGGCCAAGATTGCAGCGTCTTTATTGGGATTGAGCGACCACGTGGCCTATCGGGACACTATCCTGTGGCGCAAAGGCAGCCGGGTCTTTAATGGCAACATTCTGCCCTTGGGAAAGCCAAGTCGTTCTGCGTGGCCAGAATGCTATGAATATATTTTTGGGATTTCCCTGAAAGAATATCAGGAATACTTTCAGAAAGATGAATACAAGGATGGCCGATATCGGGCCTTTCGTGAATTGCGCAAGGAGATGAGCCCTCAGGCGATCGTCTGCTTTGGCAAGGAGTTTTGGCCGCAGTTTTCCGAGTTGTTTCTTTGCGGTTCTAAGGAGAAGCCTACTCAACATGGTGGCTGCGCAGTTTATCAGCAGGAACGAATGATATTGACCGGACATTTCAGCCGCGGCAGTGCATTTCCAAATGCTGATTTAGATATCGTAGTGAACCACCTCAAGGACTGGAAGGTCCGAATTGGGGGGTAGAGGGATTGCCACATAACATAGATTTCCGCCGACTCGGAAAGGAAAGTGATAAAGCGGGCCGAACCTCCCGCAGACCGCCCCCGGGCGGCGGTACTGTCAGGTAAAACACTAACACCGCACATTATGTGTCATTTTGTTACCGTCTCTACTATGGATATGTCTTCTCTTATCCATTCATTCACTATTGTCGAAACATCAACGCCTTTTTTCTTTGAGAGCTTTCTCAGCGCTTCCATCATGTCGGGTTCAAGGTAGATGGGTAAATACAGTTCTGCATCTGGACGATAAAACTTGCCTCTCTCGCCTTTTGAAAAGTCGTATTCTTTTTTCATTCATTTCCCCTCCCCATACTGTCTTGACTCTTTTCTTGTTGCCTTACGGGCAGAAATAATCCTGATTCTGCAACTCTCGGCATCCACTTGCTGGAAAGTATGTACTACAACCAACACAGAGCACCATTCCTGTCAATGCCGATTGTAGCCCACCGGTCTTCATATTCGCTATGGTCGGTGTCAAATATGCTTACCATTCTTGGATCAAGAAAAATAGTAGATGCCTGCTCAAAAGTAATTCCATGT
>DRME01000066.1 GCA_011375175.1 Deltaproteobacteria bacterium
GCGGATGGAGGACGGGCCTGCCGTGGACCTCCTTCACGTATGCGCCCAGATGCTTGTCCACCACGGCGCAGAGCGCCGAGGGGTCGAGCCCGCCCATGCGCACCAGGCAATCGAAGAGCCTTCCGCCGCCCCAGACGGCTACACGCCTCGGCCCGAGCGACCCTATATAGGCGGCGGCCCTGGCCGCGGCCCGCGCAGCCTCCTCCCTGCCGCGCCCGTAGCCTTCGACAAGGGCCGTCACCCTCTCCACTTCGTCGGGGTCGGCGAGCCGCGCAGCCGGGACCCTGCCCGACAGGGGCCTCCTGCACAGCACGGTCACGTTCTCCACGTCCTCCGCCGTCTCGACCGTCTCGAGGCCCGCCGCGGCGCAGGACCTTTCGAGCGTTGAGAGCGTGAAGTGGTAGAGGTGCTTGTCGATGAAGAACTCCTCGACGAAGTCATGGCCGCCGATTATATCGAGCCTGGGCGCCTCCACGTAGAGGAGCCCTCCGGGCCTCAGCGCGGCGAAGGTCTTTTTCATCACCGCCGCGGGAGAGGCCACGTGCTCGATGGTGTGGCACGAATAGGCGAGGTCGAATATACCTTCCCCGACCGGCGCGTCCTCGAAGCGGCACAGGTGCAGGGTGAGCCCCGGGAGCCGCCGGTAGGGCTCCACGAGGGTGTGGTCCGGCTCCACAGCCGTTATCTCCACCGAGTCGTTCACGGAGCGCAGGGCCTCGACGAAGGAGCCGCGGTTTGAGCCTATGTCGAGGCACCTCTTCAGGGCGGCGGCGTCCACGTGTCCCGCGAGAAGAGAAAGGGCCGGAGCGGTCCTGAAGCCCTTGCCGTAGCGTATGTTTCCCCACGCGGCGCCGGCGCCGGAGTCTACGCGCCTCACCTCCGCCCTTTCGATGCGCGGAAGGCTCTGCACGAGCGCGCAGCGACGGCAGACGAAGACCCGCAGCCCCCGCCGCGAATCGGGCGGCGCGTAGAGCTCCGAAAGGTCCGTGCCGCCGCAGAGATCGCAGCGTCCGCTCACCGGCTCCCTATCTCTTCCGTCCATCAGTACCTCACCTCGTACTCCTCGGTGCCGCCGTAGCCGTAGTGCTCCATGGCCTCGCCGGCTATCTCCCAGAACTGCTCGCGCTGCCTGCCGGTCAGCGGGTAGTTGACCGGCTCGCTCACGTTGTGCGGCCGCTTGAGCATCTCGAAGAAACGCTCCTCGTAGTGGAGGCCGAGAAAAGCGAGAAGCCTCTCAAGGCAGGTCCTGTCGGTGACGAGGTCCTCGAGGCGCAGGCGGATTTGCCGCGCCCCGTCGACACCGGCGAGGTCGCGCTCTATGGTGCGGTTCACCTCCACCCAGTGGTAGACGATGCGCTGGAACTGGTCGAAGTCCCTGAAGCGTTCGGCCATGGGCTCGCCGTTCCTCGGTATCTTCCACCAGTAGCGCTTCTCCGGCGGGGGCGGAGGGTTTTTGGCCGGGTCGTCGAGGTGGCCGTACATGATCCGCACGCTGCGGTCGTCGTAGATCTCGTCGCCCAGCTTGTTGAAGTAGGAGCTCGCCACCTTGCGTCCGTCGCGCACGACGAATATGAACCTCGCCTGCGGAAAGAGCTCGCAGAGCTGCGGGATGACCCAGGAGAGCTTGTTGGACGAGTCTCCCCACAGGCGCTTTTCACTGTAGCGGACGGCTGCGCCGTGGGTGGAGCGAAGTGTGGCCACCACCTCGTCGGCCGCCACGAGCCCCATGGCGTAACGGGCCGCCAGGGGCTGGACGTGGCATATCATGTATTCGTGGTGGATCTCTACGTCGTCGAAGCCGGAGAGCAGCTTTTCGAACATCTTGGTGCCCGACCTTCCGCTCGACACTATGAAGAACGGCTGCGTATGTACCGTCACCTCCGCCGCCTCCTCCCCCGCTTCAGGGCTTTACGCCGAAGACCACGGCCTCGCGTCCCACCGAGTGGTCTGCCATGAGCCTGTAGAGCTCCCGCTTGAAATCCTTGAGCTCCGGCTCGGCGAGCATCATTTCAAGCCGTTTCCTCTTTGCGTGGCACCGCCTGCCGAGGGCGTCGTCGCCCACGTAGTCCTCTCCCATGAGAAGGAAGAAGTCCATGGGAAAAGTGGCGACCGGGCGGAGCTCGGCGAATCCGGCGCGGCGCACAAGGGCGCCGAGCGACTCGAAGGTGAAGTAGTTTATGTGGTGCGGCGGCGCAAGCCAGTAGGGCCCGAAGCCCAGGCGGCGGCGCAGGACCTTCTGCACCGGGCTGTAATCGTTGGGAGCCGCCACGCAGACCACCCCGCCGGGGGCGAGCAGCCCGAAGACGCCCTCCATGAGTCCCGCCGGATCCGGCACGTGTTCGAGCACCTCCGAGAGATGGACGGCGTCGAAGCTCCGCTCTCCGAGCCCGCCGCTCAAGTCATTGAAGAACCCCTCCATTACCTCCACTCCCATGGAACGCGCATGGGCGCCGGCGGCCTTCGAGGGCTCGATGCCCACGCCCCGCCATCCCCGCCCGGCCGCGCGCCTCAGGAAGAAACCGGGACCGCATCCCACATCCAGAAGCCGCCTCCTGCCCGGACCGACGACCTCCTCCATCACCTCGAGCCTTTCGTCGAAGACGAGGTTCCACCACTCCAGGTCCTCGCGCTGGCGCTCGATGAACTCGGGCTTCTCGTACTCGTAATACTCCCTCTCGTACACGCCCGCAAGCTCCCGCTCCGCTGGAACGGGGTCGATATGGACAAAGCCGCAGCCCCGGCAGTCGATCACCCTGTAACGACCGACCCTGTCGACAACCTCCCCATCGTGCCCCATCTTTCAACCTCTATTCGAGGGAACCTCTTTACGGAGAGTCTCCCCCAAAAGAATCATCGCCCTGCGGCGGTGACGGTGAAAGTCACCTCATTCGTGCCGCGCCATGTCCAGTAGGCCGTGTCGTCCACCTCGCCCACGCTGTGGTAGAGGCGCAGGAAGAAGCCGTCGTCCACCTCGCGGTAGTTGAGCATGGGCGCCGTATAGAGCCCGCTCTTGTCGGTCGTTACGGCGACGCACTTGTCGTCGTCGCCGACGCGCACGGTGCCGTCCGTCGCGCCCAGGCAGCTCGATGCCGTGACGAGGGGGCTTACGGCCCTGTCGTGCTCGACGCGCCGGCCGGCGAGGGCGAACCTCTCCGGGCCGGGACCGCCGTTGACGGTCTCGTACCAGAGCCGCGCCCTGTCGAAGCCCCAGGGCAGGAAGGTGAATATGCCGAGTCGAAGCGACGAGGCGCCGAGCGCCGCCACGGCGAGGCCGTAGGTGACGGCAAAGCGCGGCTCGTCCCTCCACACGGTGTAACGCTTGCGGAGCGTGCCGAAGGCGAGCGGTATGCTCACGCTCACCGTGACGGTCTCTTCGTCCTCTTCGACAAGGCCCCGGCACTTTGCGAGGTCCGTCGTCTTCGCGCCGTCGCGGGCCACGTGTATGAGGTGGCAACTGAAGAAGTCGGCGCCCAGGGCGATGTCGTCGAAGTGGCCGTGGGCGATGGTGCCGATGAGGGGGGCCGGCCAGACGCCGGGAAAGGAGAGGCTTTCGAGGGCGAGCCCCTTGGCCTCGATGAAGGCCGCCTCGACGGCGCCGGTGCGGACGCGCACAAGCCCCCCGTCGCTCTCCACGGCGCACTCGACGCGGCGCGCGGCCGGAGCGCCGGCTTCCGGCTCCGCTGCCCTTGCGCAGCCGCCGCCCTGTCGCCATCCAAGGGCCGACGTCTCGACCATGAGCCAGCCCAGCAGGTCGCGGTAGCGCTGGAACTTCTCGTCCACCGTGTTCGTGCGCAGGTCGCTTCCCCACACGGTGCAGAGCTTTCGCTTGAGATCGGAGAGCCTCTCGCCGTCGAGACGGCCGGCGGCGGACCTTATCTTCTCGTATATGCGGTAGCAGGCCGTGTTTATGTGCACGTCGTCGCGGCCCGTGACGGCCCAGCGCAGGGGGTTGTACTTCTCCTGCTTCTTGCAGACCACGGGCGTCTCGGGCGACTGGAGGGCGAGGGGGTGCATGGCCTCGGGCTCGTCCCCGAGGAGCGAGAGGACCTGCGAGGGGGTGACGAGCTCGAAGCGGCCGTCTCCGGCGAGCGAGCGCATGAGCGAGCGCACGGCACCGTACTCGGCCGTCGCGCCCGTTGCGCCCGCGCCCGGCCTGTAGTCGAAGACCTCGGCGTCGTTGCCGTAGAGGATGAAGCCGCGGGGCCGACCTTCATCGTAATGGGAGAGGAGGAAATCCATGTAGCCCTCAAGCGGCAGCTCGCCGTGGACCGCGCGCTGGAACTTCTGGAAGGCGATGGAGTGGTTCCAGATGACGTTCATCGTCGCATCGAGACCCTTTGCGAGCTGGGGATAGTAGAGCCGGTTGCGCGGGTAGCGGTTGAAGCGGTGGCAGTTGGCCCAGTCCATGACGAGGCTTCTGTAGCCGGCCTCGCTGTAGAGGTCCACCAGCCCGGCCGAGAAGGTCTGTTCGTTCACGAGCACGGTCTCCGGCGCGCGGCCGAGGAGCCCGCGGTAGAGGCGGTTGCCCTCGTCGAGGTTCCAGCGGTTCACCTCGCAGGGGACCAGCGGCATTATGATCTGACTGTAACCCGATCCCACGAATTCGCACCGGCCTTCCTCCCAGAGACGCCCGAGCCTGTCGACGAACGCCGGGTCGATGCGCGAGAGCTCGACGAGCGTCGAGGCCGTCGCTTCGAGCGCAAGGGGCAGCCCCTCCTCGGCCATGTCGAGAAGCGGGGCGTAGCAGCGCCTGGCCACGACCCCGTAATCCGCCTCCGGTATGGACGAGAACGAGAGGTTGCAGTGGAATATGGAATACAGATAGAGCATCTCCCATAGAGCGGGGCCGGCGGAGGCGGGCTCAGCTCACAAAGGCCTTTATGATCGAAGCAACACGGGCCGCGCCGAGACCGTCGAGGAGGCCGAGGGCCTCGAAGCTCATGGCGGACCATAGCTCCGGGCCGTCGACGAGGCTTGCGAGCGCCTCCCTCACCGCCTCGTCGGCCACCTCCTCGTGGTGGCCGAGGGCGTATCCCATGCCGAAGGCCCTGAGCCTGCGGAGCCCGGCCCTGTCTTCCGCGTAGTTGGCGATGACGATGGACGGCACGCCCATGTAGGCCACCTCCCAGATCGTCGTGCCCAGTGCCGTGAAGGCCACGTGGGAGCCGGCCACGAGCGGAGCCATGTCCTTTACGGCGTGGAGGAAGGTGAACTTGTCGGCGTACTCCTCCCTTATCTCGTCGAGCCTTCTGCTCGGGCGGGCCGCCGGGCCCGTGACGACGGTGACCTTTATGCGGTCCATCTCCTTTACGGCCTCGACGACCTTCTCGGTGAGCCCCATGGGGTCGGCCCCTCCCATTGTGACGAGCACCCGCAGCGGAAGCGAGTGCCGCCGTTCGGGAAGCGATTTTCGCAGGTCGATGAAGTTGCCGCCCACGATGGTGAACCTCACGCCGCCGTGGTAGTTGGCCTTGAAGGCCTCCCTGTCGGCAAGGGGGGTGGGGATGATGACGGCGTCGGCATGGGCGTCGGCGGCCGTCATGTTGTCTATGAGCACCACGGCCCTGCCCCTGGCCTTGAGCGCCACGGCCAGGGACGAGACGTCCTTCTTCGTATCGAAGATCACCACCCGCCGGGCCGACGAGCTTATGTCCCCGGACTCGATGGGGCGCACGACGTACTCGAAGCCGCCCTCTCTTATGAGCTCGGCGGCCGGCCCCTCGGCGTTTATGAAGAAACCGGCCTCGACGCCGAAGTTTCGCAGCGAGCGGGCGATGTTGAGGCTCCGTATGACGTGGCCCATGCCGATGGGACTGCCGCCCTCGGTCCATATGGTCACGTCACCCCTTGAAAGAGTCACCATGGAGACGTCTCCTTGAGCCGGAGCGCCGCGGCGAGCGTCTTCTCGCCGTCGGCCAGGTCGACGGCAGGCTCCCCCCGGCTCTCCACACAACGCAGAAAAGACCTCGCCTCCTCAATATACATGGAGTTGACATGGAATTCCACCTTCTCCTCCCGCCACCCGCCCGCCCCGGCGACGCCGGTCAGGATGAGCCCGGCGCCTATGTCGCAGCGAAGCGTCCCCTCCGAGCCCGTCACGACGAGCACGTGCCGGGCCGTGCGCTGCAGAAAGTCGCTCTGCCACGACACGTAGACCCCGCCCTCGACCCGCATGAGCGCCATGACCAGGTCCTCGACGTCCATCTCCAGGTCGCTCACCTTGTCCGTAACGGCGCAGCACTCCTCCACCTCGCCGAAGAGCCAGCGTATGTTGTCTATGCCGTGGATGCTGGTGAGCACCACGCCTCCGCCGAGCTCGCGCCTGGCGGCGTACTCGCGGCGGTAGTCCTCGCCCGGATGCCAGTCGGGCAGGTAATGGCCGCCGAAATAGTTGACGTGGTGGATGCGGCCGAGCACGCCGGACTCGAGTATCTCCTTTATGCGCAGCAGCACCGGGTGGAAGCGGTAGCACATGCCCATCACGGCCTTGAGGCCCTTCTCTTCTACTACCCTCCTGAGCCCGTCCACGCCGTCGAGACTGTGGGAGAGCGGCTTCTCTATGAAGAGGTCCATGCCGCGCCCGGCAAGCTCGACGGCCATGGGCACGTGGAGGCTCGACGGCGTGCAGACGAAGGCGAAATCGGCGCCCTCGGCCGCCGCCTCGACAAGATCGGTGAAGAGGACCGCGGCGCAGCCTTCGGGAAGTTCGCCCCTCGCCCGCTCGAGCCTTCCGGCGTCGAGGTCGCAGAGCACGAAGTCCCTGACGCCGAGGGAGGCGAGGTTTCTTGCGTGACGCCGTCCTATGGAGCCGCAGCCGGCTATGAGCGCCCGCAATCTCTTTGCGCCCTCTGTCACCTCAGCTCCTCTGCCTGAAGACGACCCCCACGGGCTCGCCCTCGAGCCTTGCGGCGAGGTCTCCCTTCGCAAGCCCCTCGCCCACGGCGGCCATGGCGGCCGCCGTGGCCTCCAGCGTCTTGCCGATGTCCTCCTCGTCGTGGGAGTAGCTTATGAAGATGGGACCGCCGAAGAGTATGCCGCGTTTTACGGTCTCCTGCAGAAAGAGACTCTTCTGCAGGAGATCCTCCTCGCCCCCGGCGTCCCTGAAGGCGTAGCCCGCCCTCGGCGGCTTGCCCAGTATGTCGAGCGTTACGCCGCAGTCCGCGGCCTGGCGCCCGAGCCCGTCGTGGAGCATACCGCCCAGGCGCCAGATGTGCTCTATCACCGGCCGCTCCAGTATCTCCGTGAGCGTGGCCTTGGCCGCCGCAAGCCCCGTGGTCTCGCCCGAGTAGGTCATGGAGAAGAAGACCTCCTCGAGCTCCCGCATGAACTCCCGCTTCCCGGCAAGGGCCGAGACGGCGAAACCGTTGGCCATGCCCTTGCCAAGACAGCACAGGTCGGCATCGACGTCGAAGTATTCCTGGGCCCCGCCCTTTGCGTACCTGAAGCCCGTCACGATCTCGTCGAGTATGAAGAGCGCCCCCCGTTTGCGGGCCAGCTCGCTTGCCTGCTGGATGAAGTTCCTGCCCGAGGCCTCGTCGACCGCCGGCTCTATGCCCGGCACCTCCATTATGACGCAGGCCGTCCTGCCGTCGTACTCGTCGAGCACCCTTTCGAGAGACCCTATGTCGTTGTATTCGAAGGGATGGACGAGCCCGCCCAGGACGGCCGGTATGCCCTTGTTGCGCGGTGTCGTGACGGCGTACCAGTCCTGGCAGCCGTGGTAGCCGCAGAAGACGACGTGGTCGCGGCCCGTGGCGGCCCTCGCCACCCTGACGGCGGCGCTCGTCACGTCGGCGCCGTTCTTTGCAAAGCGGACCATCTCGGCGCAGGGCACCATCTCGCAGACGAGCTCGGCCACCTCGACCTCGAGCGGGTGCATGAGCGTGAAGGTCGTGCCCTCCCTCACCTGCCGCACCACCGCCTCCACCACCGGAGGATAGTCGTAGCCCAGCAGTATGGGGCCCAGCGCCAGGGGATAGTCGATGTACTCGTTGCCGTCCGCGTCCCACACGTGCGAGCCCCTGCCGCGTTCGAGATACTTGGGCGTAACGCCCCGGACGAACTGGTCTGGCCCCTTGCTCAGCGTCTGCGTGCCGCAGGGTATGACCTTGACGGCCCTCTCCCACAGCGCTTCCGACCTCTCGAACCTCTTCATATCCCCTCTCCGCCCGCGCAGGGCCCGGCGGCCTTGCGGACTTTCGGATGGACGACTCCCCTCACGAGACAATCCCGTCCTCCCTCAGGCTCTTAAAGTAGCCTTCGTTTCTCGGCGTGCCGGCGTTTATCTCCGCAAGGCGCGGGTTCTCTTCGAGAAGGGCCAGCACGTCCCTCATGTGGAATATGCGCCCCCCCCCGCCCCCGCCGCCCAGGGCCCTGAAGACCTCGGCGGCGAAGGCGAAGTCGCGCTCGTCGTCCACGGTCCAGCGCATCTGCGAGAGGTCGCGCTCCGAGCGCAGGTGGGCGATGGCGAAGCGCCGGGGGTTCTTCCATATGAAGGGCGTTACGTGCTCGCGCTCGCTCCTGAGGCGCGCCTTGCGCCACGCGCACTCCAGCGCCCCGGCGGTGAAGACCTCGCAGTCCAGTCCGTCGGGAAAGCGACCGTCGAGCCCCGCGTAGTCGGCCCCCGAGTCGAGGAAACGGCGTATGAGCATGTCCACTATCTCCGGGTCGAGCATGGGACAGTCGGCCGTTATGCGGACTATGACGGCGGCGCCCGCGCTGCGCGCCGCACGGTGGTAGCGGTCGAGCACGTCGTCAAGGCTTCCGCGGAAGCACTCGACACCGCTGGCGGCGCACCAGCGGGCGATCTCGTCGTCGCCGGGGTCGGTGCTCGTGGCCACGACAACGCGGTCCACGAGCTTCGCCGCCGAGGCGCGCTCCACCACGTGGGCGAGCATGGGGCGGCCGGCAAGGGGCTTCATGACCTTGCCCGGAAGCCGCGTGGAGCTCATCCTCGCCTGGACGACGGCGACCACGGGCCGGGCCGGCCCTCTCTCCGAAGCGCCGCTCACAGGTCCTCCCACGTTACGAGCTCGTCCTTTGCTATGGCTCGGCGGGCCCGGCGCCCCACGACGCGCTCGAGCTCCGACGGCGCAAGCCCGTAACCGTGGCGCACGATCTTGAGCTTTCGTGCCTCCACGACCTCGCCTTCGGCTATGGGGGCGGCGGCGTAGATGCTGCGCCGCGCCCCGACGCGCTCGGCCGCCTCCCTCTCCGAAGGGCCTTTTACGCCGTCGCCCATGGCCTTTTCAAGGTCCCGCAGGGCCTTGACCATGGCGGCGAACTCGCCGGGCTCCATGGCGTAGCCGTGGTCGGGACCTTCGAGCGAGCGGTCCGGCGTGATGTGTTTTTCGATTATGGACGCGCCGAGGGCCGCGGCCGCCACCGCCGTCGTCGCCCCGGGCGTGTGGTCCGAGAGACCGACGGGCACGCCGAGGGCCGCGCCCATGGAGACCATGGCCCGCAGGTTGATCTCCTCGAAACGCGGCGGATAGAGGGAGACGCAGTGGAGAAGGGCCGCCTCGCGGCAGCCGGCCTCACCGAGCACCGCAAGGGCCCGCTCGGCCTCGCCGAGAGAGGCCGCCCCCGTGGAGACGACGACCGGCCTTGCGAAGGAGCCCACAAGGCGCAGCAGCGGCTCGTTGGTCACGTCGCCGGAGGCTATCTTGTAGGCCGCCGTGTCCAGGCTCTTGAGAAGCCGCGCCCTTTCGGCGTCGAAGGGTGTGGAAAGGAACTCCACGCCCAGGCCGTCGCAGTACTCCTTGAGCTCGCCGTGCCATGCCTCGGGGAGCTCGAGCGACCTCATCGCCTCCCAGGCGGGGTTGTCCACCCAGCGGCCGCCGTCGAGCTTCCTTGGGTTCAGGAGCCCCTCGGCCGTGAAGGACTGGAACTTGACGGCGTCGGCCCCTGCCTCCGCCGACGCCTCGACGAGCTCCTTCGCCCTCTCCAGCGACCCGTCGTGGTTGGACCCTATCTCGGCTATCACGTAGACCGGCAGTCCCGGCCCCACCTCGCGGCCGCCTATCCTTATGGTGCGTTCAAATCTTCTCATCTGCTCGCCACCCTCGCCCCCGTCACCTCCAGCGGGAGCTCCACCCTCGCTCCCCCGAGGCCGTGCGACACATGGACGCCAAGGGCCATCTCCAGGGCCCTGAGGCCGTCCTCGGGGCCGCTGGGGTTTTCGGCCTCGCCCCTCATGCAGCCGATGAGGTCTTCAAGGGCCGCCGTCCAGATGTTTCTCTCCTCGAAACCGGGAAAGGGCGCCCCATCGAGCTCGAGAAGACCCGTGTAGTGGCGGCTCGGAGCGGGCCTGTAAAGACGCAGCACGTCGTTGTTGCCGATCCGTATGCGGCCGTGGCTGCCTATCACGTCGAACTCGAAGAAGAAGTAGCCCTTCGATTCCCCGTGCACCGTGGCGTAGACGCCGTCGTCGAATCCTATGACGGCGCGGCCGCCGCGGTCGTCGGCGAGCTCCCACTCGAAGGCGCGGCCGCCGCGCTCTTCGAGCGCGCCCTCCACCCATCGGGCCTCTCCGGCGAACCAGCGCAGCACGTCGAAGGCGTGGGTGCCCGTGTGGAGGAGGCTTCCGCTGAAGTGGGCCACAATGGACTGAAGCCTCCCGATGACGCCGCCTTCTATCATCTCTTTCGCCTTCCGGTAGCGGGGACACCAGCGCCGCATGTGGGAGACTATCATGACCACGCCGGCGCGCCCGGCGGCGTCGGCCATGGCGCGGGCCTCGTCCAGCGACGCGGCCATGGCCTTCTCGCACCATATGCCGCGCACGCCGGCGTCTATCGCCTCCATGACCATGGCGGCCCTGTCGGTAGCCCAGGCGCAGATACTCACCACGTCGGGACGCTCCATTCGCAGCATCCGCCGGTAGTCGTCGTAGAGGGCCCCGACGCCGTAACGGGCGCCGAAGGCCGCAAGCCTCGCGGCGTCGGTGTCGGCGGCGCAGACCACCTCCACGCCGTCCACGCTCCCGTATGCGCCCATGTGGGTGCAGGGCTTCGTCTCGAGCGGGTCGTCCTCGAGCATCCAGGCGACCCTGCCGCAGCCTATTATGGCGGCGCGAAGCGTCATTGCCCTACGGCGAGAGGCCGGCCAGGGTTTCGGCCGCGGCGTCGGCAACGCGCCTTGCGTCGCCGTCGGAGAGGAGCGGATAGATGGGCAGGCTCGCCTCGCGGCGGTAAAAACGCTCGGCCTCGGGGAAGTCGCCGGGACCGTAACCCAGGCGCCTGCGGTAGAGCGGCTGGAGGTGGACGGGTATGTAGTGGACCTGCAGCGCGATGCCGCGCCCGTCCATGGCGGAGAACCACTCGACCTTGTCCACTCCGAGGCCGTCGAAGTCGATGCGCAGGGGGTAGAGGTGACGGGCGCTGCGCCGCCCCGGCGGCACCGACGGAGCGGCAACGCCCGAAAGCCCCGAGAAGAGCTCGTCGTAGAGGGCGGCTATCTCGTTTCTGCGCTCGATGAAGCCGTCGAGCCTCTTCATCTGGCTTGCGCCGAGGGCGCAGTGTATGTCGCTGAGGCGGTAGTTGAAGCCCAGCTCCCGGAGCTCGTGGTACCACGGCCCCGGCGCCCTGCCCGGACGGGCCGGGTCTTCGTGCACGAAACGCGAGGGGTCGCGTTCGACGCCGTGGTTTCGAAGCCTCAGAAGCCGCCTGTAAAGGGTCTCGTCGTTGGTGGTCACGGCCCCGCCCTCTCCCGTGGTTATGGACTTTACGGGATGGAAGCTGAAGACCGTCATCTCCGAGAGGGCGCAGTCGCCGACCACGCGGCGCCTGCCCGAAGAGTCGGTCCACCATGCGCCGAGGGCGTGGCAGGCGTCCTCGATGAGATACATGCCGTGCCGCCGCGCCGCCGCGGCCAGGGCTTCCATGTCGCAGGGCGTGCCGGCGTAGTGGACGGCAATGACGGCGCCCGTCACCGCGCCCTCGCCGGCTTCCATGGCGTGGAGCCTCTCTTCGAGGCGCGCCGGGCTCAGGTTGGCCGTCTCCGGGTCTATGTCGGCGAACTCCGGTCTCGCGCCGACGTAGAGGGCGCAGTTGGCCGATGCGAAGAAGGTTACGGGAGAGGTTACGACCCTGTCGGAAGGGCCGAGGCCGAGGGCGAGGCAGGCGAGGTGGAGCGCCGCCGTGCCGCTGCTGCAGCTTACGCAGTAGCGCGCGCCCGTGTACTCGCGGAGAGCGTCTTCGAAGGCCCTGACGGCCGGCCCCTGGGTGAGGTTTGGCGAGACGAGGACGTCGGCGACGGCCGCCGCGTCGCCGCTATCAATGGATTGGCTGCCGTAAGAGATCCTTGCCCTCACCTTCACAATACTCCCTGACGATCTCCCTTATCTCATCGACGCCGAGCCTGAGGGGGTTGGTGTTGCTCGCATAGCCGAAGCCGTCGGGCACGGGACGGCCGCCGCCGTCGCCGCGCTCGCCCCACCAGGCGAACTGCGGCTGGATGATGTAGTAGTCGTCGTACTCGAGGGTGTTGCGGCCGTCGTCCCTGGAGATGAGCACCTCGTGGAGCTTCTCGCCGGGCCTTATGCCCACCACGTCGTGGCTGCACTCGGGCGCGACGGCCCTTGCTATGTCGACCACCGACGCGCTCGGTATCTTGGGCACGAATATCTCGCCGCCCTTCATCCTGCCCAGGCAGGCGAGCACGAACCTGGCGCCCTCCTCGAGGGTGATCCAGAAGCGGGTCATGGCCCTGTCGGTTATGGGCAGCACGCCGGTGGGGCGCAGCCTCAGGAAAAGGGGTATGACGCTTCCGCGGCTGCCCACGACGTTGCCGTAACGGACCACCGAGAAACGGGTCGGCTTCTTTCCGGCGTAGGAGTTGCCGGCTATAAAGAGCTTGTCCGAGCAGAGCTTGGTCGCTCCGTAGAGGTTTATGGGGTTTGCCGCCTTGTCGGTGCTCAGCGCTATGACCCGCTGCACGCCGGTGTCGACGGCCGCGTCTATGACGTTCTGGGCGCCGAGGACGTTCGTCTTTATCGCCTCGAAGGGGTTGTACTCGGCGGCCGGCACCTGCTTGAGCGCGGCGGCGTGGATGACCATGTCCACGCCGTCGAAGGCCCTGTAGAGCCGCTCCCTGTCCCTCACGTCACCGATGAAGAAGCGCAGGCGCGGGCTGCGGAAGTGCTGGCGCATCTCGAACTGCTTGAGCTCGTCGCGGCTGAAGATGATGAGCTTTTCAACGTCGTGCTCGTCGAGGAGTATGCGGGTGAGCTTCCTTCCCAGCGACCCCGTGCCGCCCGTTATCAGCACCGTCCTGCCTGAAAGCTTCATCTCACACCCTCCCTCGCCGGTCTCCGCCGCCGCAGCGGCCGCGCTCCCGGCGTGAGTCTCGGGCCGGGGGAACGTACCGGGGCCTCCAAGGTCTTTTAACAGGCTTTCGGTCGCCGGTCAACTCATTCCTTGCCGGCCTGCACGGCGGGTCTTTCGATGGGCACGACGAACTGGCAGGGGTAGTCTTCCCTGTCGATTATGAGCTGTCTTGCACGCATGTTCGCCGAGTTGAAGACGAGCGGCCCCTTGAGGTTGAGGCTCAGGTGGTCCCTGCCCCTGGGGACGCTCACCATGACGAGGGTGACCAGATCGGAAGGATCGCCGACGGCTATCTGCTGGGCGTCGATCTTCGCCATGGGCACGGCGTAGTCGGGCTTGAAGAACGTGGGGTTGGTGAGCAGGAACGCCACCGAGGGCTCGTCGACCGACTGGAGCCACTTGAAGAGGCCGTCCTCGTCGTGGTCGAGGAGGATGAAGCGTCTGAGTCCCTCGAATCCGGGCAGACCGCTGCCGAAGACGATCACCTTCTCCTCCGATACTTCTATGTCGCCGAACCTCGTGGTCCTGATCCTCAGCGTCTTCTCCTTCATGCGCGGCTCGCTCATTTTCTCCCCAACGCCTCGATTGTCTCCATGACGTCCACAGGCGTAAGCTGCGACGCCTTGAGGTTCTCTTCCCGTATCTTCCGGTATATCTCCTCGCGGTGGACCGGCAGGCTCCTGGGCGCCTCTATGCCGATCTTCACCTGGTTCTCCCTCACCTCGACGACGACTATCCTTATGTCGTCGTTTATCCTTATGCCCTCTCCCGCCTTCCGTGTAAGGACCAGCATCCTGTGCCCTCCTTGGCCATCTCCTGAGCGGGACCGCCTCTTACGGCCCCCGGGACCGCCGCTCACGCGCCGCCGGCCGGCTTGCCCGTTTACAAGAGGTTGAAGAAGTTGACTTCGAGCAGGCGCGAGGCGGCCCTCATGGCCGCCTCGAGCGCGTACTGATTGAGCGATATCTCCGAGATCACCTCGGCCATGTCGGCGTCCTCGATGTCCGAGACCGAGCTCCGAAGCTCCACCCTGTAGACGTCGATGTCGGAGAGCGCGTTCTCGAGCCTCGACACCCTGCCGCCTATGTCGGCCACCGCGTTGGATACCTGGTCGTAGCCCGACTGGATGTCGGCGAGAGCGCTCTGTATGCCCGCCGTGTCGTCGGAATTTAGCGCCGCGGCCAGGTCGGAGACCGCCGTGAATATGTCCGTCCCCGACGAGCCTCCCTTGAAGACTTCGTTTCCGTTTACGCCTACGGTCATGGTCTTGTTGAAGCCGAAGCTTATGCTGTACTTGTTGGAGTCGCCCTGGTACGTGCCCGACGAGTCGAAGGCCGGCGTGTCGGTCAGATAGCCGGAGAAGATGTAGTCGCCGTCGGCGTCCGTGGTGTTGCCGTAACCTATGAGGTCAGCCAGAAGCTGTTGCACCTCCGTTGCGGCGTTCTGCCTCGATGCGGCGTCGACGGTGCCCGTGGCCTGGGAGACGGCTATCTCCTCTATCCTCGTGAGCACGCTCTTGACGCTGTCAAGGGTCTTCTCGGCGCGGCTCAGGTACGTAAGGCCCGATTGTATGTTGCGCTCGTACTGGTCGAGCGAGGCGATGACGCTCCTGGAGTTGAGGATCTCGGGCGTGTTGACCGGGTCGTCGGAGGGCCTGTTGACGCGCCTTCCAGTGGAGAGGCGCTGGTTGGCCTCGAAGACCGCCTCCTGGCGCTCCAGGATGTCGGCTATCATGGTGTTGTATGCCGAAGTGCTCGATATTCTCATGGCTGCCGCCTAACGGATGTTTATGAGTGTGCGGAAGAGTTCGTCGGCCGTGGAGACGAGCCTTGCGGCCGCCTGATAGGCCGTCTGAAGCCTTATGATGTTTATGGACTCTTCCTCCACGGAGACGCCCGATATATTGTCGCGGGTGAGCTGGAGCTGGTCGCGTATGGTCTTCTGGGCGCTGTAGTTGGTGTCGGCCGAGTTTACGACGATGCCGATCTCCGAGATTATGCCCTGGTAGTAGTCGGCGAGCGTCGAGTCCGAGAGCGACGACGCCGCCGTGTCCCTCAGGGCCGCCAGCGCAAGGGCGTTGGTGTTGTCTCCGGGCAGCGTGGCCGACGACGACGCCGCCGCCACCTTGTTGGGGTCCGATATCTCCACGGCCATGGACCGGGCCGCTCCGCTCGTGGTGCTCACGGAGAAGACGTCGCCCGCAAGGGGTGTACCGCTCTGGTCGGTGATCGTCACGCTCAGGCCGTCGAAGGTTATGGCCGAGCCCGACGAGTAGGTGCCGGAGGTCACGACCGAATTGGTCGAGGTGTTGACCACCGTGTAGGCCGTCGCCGAAGAGAACCTTATCTCGTAGTCCTGGAGGGTGAGCGAGCCGAGCGAAGTGATCGACGCCGACGTCACCGACGCCCCGCCCGTGTTCTGGCTCCTCGACGCGGAGGTGACGCTCATTACCTTGAAGAAGTCGCTGCCCGTGGACGAGTCGAGGCCGTAGCCGCCGCGATGGACCGTGTTGACCTCTTTTATCACGGTCGCCGCCAGGAGGTCCACCTTCTCGAGCGTGTCCTTTACGTAGTTCACGCCTTCGAGCACGCCGCTCATCGAGCCGCCGGAGATGAAACCCGATATGTCGGTCCCCCCTATCAGTATCTTCCGTATGCCGCCGTTGTCGGTGTCGGACTGGGTGGATATCTCCTGGGTGGTCCTGCCGGCAACAAGCGAGAACCCCCTGCCCACCGAGACATCGACTATGCCCTGCTCGGTCTCGACGGTCTGTATGTCTATTATCTGCGCCATCTCCTGGAGCAGGACGGTCCTCTTGTCGCGCAGGTCGTTGGCGCTCGTGCCGAGGACCTCGATGGCCGCTATCTTGTCGTTTAGGTCCGCCACATCCGAGGCAAGGGAGTTGAGCTTTACGGCGAGGTTGTCGAGCTTTTCGTTGCCCGCGTCGATGAGGGCCCTCGCACGGCTGTCTATGCTGACGAACTGGTCGGCGAGCACCGTGCCGGTCGATATGACGGCCACCCGCTCGGGGTAGGCCGCCGGGTCGTTTGCAAGGTCGTTGAGGGCGTTGAAGAAGTCGTCCATGACGGCCGAGAGGCCGGTGCCGTCGAGGTCGTTGAGCACGCCCTCCAGGTTGGAGACGACCTGCCCCTTGGAGCCGTAGTACTCCATGGAGGACATGGAGTCGCGAAGCTGTTTCTCGACGAAGCTGTCGTATACGCGCTGGATCGCCTCAACCGTAACGCCCGTGCCGAAGTAGAGGCCGCCGCTGGGGACGGCGGCGGCGTTGGTCTGCACGGCCTGCTGGCGCGTATAGCCGGGCGTGTTGACGTTGGCCAGGTTCTGGGCCGTCACGTTGAGCCCCTGCTGGGAGGTCTGGATGGCCGTCTTGGCTATGTTGAGGACGGAGTTTATGGTAGGCATGGCTCAGGCACCCTCGCTAAGGCGCGTACCCTTGACGGCGATCTCGCCGACGGCGCCCGTCCTGCCGTAAGTGCCGGGTCCGGCGAGACCTCCGAGCAACTGGAGCGTCTTGTTGACGTTTTCGAGGCAGCCCTTGACGGTGAGCTTGTTGACCTCGTTTATCTCCGCCGCGCCGGCCGTGAGCGCAAGGAGCGAGCTCTGCAGTCCCTCGAGCTCCGTCCGCTCCGCCCCGTCGAGCCGCCCGATGACATCCGACAGCTTCACGCCATCGCCCTCAAGCCCCAGAGAACGCGCCACGGCGGCCAGGAGCCTGCCCCTCGCCGAGGCAGCCTCGGAGAGCCTGAGAAGCACCGACTCCTTGCGGCTCACCGTATCGAAGAGGCCCTTGTAGTCGCGCTCCATGAGGTTTCTCGTCTCGGCGCGCAGCGCCTCGTTGAGCTCCTTGTAGAGCGTCACCTCGCGCCTGAGGTGATCTGTGAGCTCCCTTACGGTCATGGCGTCAACTCTTGTCGAGGATCGAGTCCTTTATGGCCCTGCCTATCATCTTCTCGGCCACCTTGCCGGCGTCCACCTTGTAGGTGCCGCTCTGGACCTCGGTCTTTATGGCCCTCACCTTCTCTATCCGTATGTCGGGCACCCCTTCGAGCATGGTCTTTATGTTGCGCACGTCCTTGGCTCTCCGGGAAATGTCGACGCTGTCGCCCCGGGCCGCCTGCTTCGGGGCGGCCGGCGGCTCGGCGCCCTTCTTGCTTACGCTGCCTACATAACTGCTCGAACCTACTCCGGGTTTACGACCCCCAATCTTCATACCGTCCCTCCTCGGTTTTACTCGCTCCATCAGTGTGCAGGTCTTATCTCTACATCGGATGGAGAGCGTAAAACTTTAACCGGAACGGCTTGTTAGAAGGCGTAATATCAGTCCCCGCGGCCCCTTCCGGAAACGGCCGCCCTGCCCCGCGTCCCCGTGCCCGGGGCTTCCTGCGCGCCGTCCTCCCCGGCCGGCGCAAGCTCTCTCATGAGCATCTTTGCAAGGCCGAGTCCCCCGCCCCTCGCCATCTCGCGCGATATCTCCATGTCGAGCATGGAGGTGTATATCTCCTCGCCCCTGCCGCCGTGGAAGAGGCCGCTCTTTTCCACACCCTCGCGCATGGTCTTAAGCATCTGGTATATGAAGAGCGACTCGAAGTCGCGGACGGCTCTCTCCAGGTCCCGCCGCCCCGACGAGGCGCCTTCGGCCGTGAGCGTGAGGGAGGTCATGGGATCGATGAAGGTCATGGGTCCGCTCCTTCACAGGCCGGCCTTTTCGAGGTCGGCCGCTATCCTGTAGACGTGCGCCTCGAGCTCGCGCACAAGACGCCTGTCGCTTGCCGACGAAAGGGAGACGAGTATCCTCGTCAGGCCGTTGCGGACGGCGTGGGATATGTAGAACCTGCATTCGCGGGGCACGGCCGAAAACTTCTCTATCGCCCCGTGCTCGTCGTACGTGTAAGCGCCCATGAGAGGCCTCCCTTGATGGTCTCCTCTCCCCGGCAAGAGGCCGGGAAAATCCCGTTCATATGATCTCGAGCTCCGCCTGCAGGGCCCCGGCGGCCCTTATGGCCTGGAGTATGGCCACCAGGTCCCGCGGCGTCACGCCCACGAGGTTGAGCGCCCGCACCACGTCGCCGAGGGTGACGCTCTCGGGGAGCATGATGAGCCGCGACGGCGTTTCCCTGACCTTCACATCCTCGAGGGGCTGGACGACCGTCTCGCCCGGGGAGAAGGCGCCGGGCTGGCTTATGAGGTACTCGGTCCTTATCTCGATGCTTATGTCGCCGTGCGAGACGGCCACCGTGGAGATGCGCACGTTCTCGCCCATGACGACCGTTCCGGTGCGCTCGTTGACGACCACCTTGGACACGGTGTCGGTCTTCACGTCGAGGCTCTCTATGGCGGCTATGTACTCGACGACGCGGTTTCGGAACTCCTCGGGCACC
>DRME01000067.1 GCA_011375175.1 Deltaproteobacteria bacterium
GGCCGCCGTTGTTACATCGTTACATCGCGCGGCTTCCACGCCGCCTCTGCGGGTCTTTACTCTACGGGTTCTCCGGCGAAGATGGAGCCCAGGGCTATGACGATATAGAGGGCGCCGCCCAGGGCCGCCAGCACTCCGCCCACGCCCATCATGCTCATGAACATGTCGACCGACGGGTCGAAGGTGAAGGAGAAGGGAGCGCCGGCGAAGGTTATGTCGTAGTGGCGCCGCGGCACGCCGAACTGGCCGGCGCTGAGCATCCCGATGGAGAGCATGGCCACGCCCACGCCGTAGAGGTAGGGCTGCAGCTTGGCCGCCCCCTCCATTATCAGCTTGCGCCTGAAGACATAGGGGAGCAGCAGGTATGTGAAGCCCATGAACGCCACGGTCGTACCACCCACGACGGTGCCGTGGAAGTGTCCGGTGATGGCTATGGTGTTGTGACGGATGATGTTGAACTGCTCGGTGCCGAAGATGACACCCGTTATGCCGCCGAGAAAGCCGAAGATGACCATGGAGAGGACAACCGACGAGAAGGCCGGGTTGCCCCAGGGAGCGACCTTGAGCCACTCGAAGAGTCCCTGGGTGTAGCCCTTCTTCCTGAAGGCCACCTCGATGGAGGCGGGCACGCAGAAGGCGTGCATCATGGAGGCGAGCACCGCCAGGTGCATGACGTAGCTCGTGTTGATTATCTTGTGCCACGTCGAGAAGATCGGGTCCACCAGCAGGTGATGCTCGGAGGCCACGTTGATGAAGAAGATGTAGAGCACGAAGGCCGTGCGCGAGAGCTTCTCGTTAATCGGCTTGGCGCCGGTGGTGAAGGCGGCGACCATGTACCAGACGGCCACCATGGCGCAGACGTTTATCTGCTGCGAGGGGTGGCCGAGGCCCCAGAAAACGAGCCTGTACACACCGGGGTCTATGTGGGGGATGAGCCCCGCCGACCACAGCAGCGTTGGTATCATTATGGCGGCGCCGTGGGCGAGCGTGAGGACGGCGATGATGGCGGCGGCCACCATGCCGTAGGTGCCAAGAGGCAGCGAGCGCTCGTATGCGCCGGCCCGCTTGGCCTTGACGATATTGAAGAATATGAGGCTGAAACCGATGAGGGCCCCCACGGCGAAGAGGATGACCCCTATGTAGTAGATGGGGCTCGCCTTGAGCGGCACGTAGGAGGTGAACATCACGTCCGCCCCGCCGGCGAGCACGACGACGTTGATGATCGCGCCTCCGGCGAGCATGAGGGCGAAGGCGGCCCATCCGGCCGCGGGAGAGGCGGAGCGGGAGTTGAGGAGGATGCCGGAGGCGTAGTGGACCAGCGCTATCTCGAAGAATATGATCCAGGCGAGAAGCGCGTCGATGCCGTGGAGCGTGAGAAACCTGTAGTAGGCCGAAGGGGAGAGGAGATGGACGCTGGGCCACCGCGTGAGCGCCACCATCAACGCCATGAGTCCACCCACGGCCAGGCAGAGCACCGCCGCGATGACGTTCCATCTCACCAGCGACTCCACCCTGCTGTCGACCTTGAAGCCCGTAAACGAACAAACTCTGAAGTCTTCATTACTCATGGTCGCCTCCTGTCAGGCACTGCGTTTTGGGCTGCGTAAGAGTCCTCTCGGTACAGCTTACAGTCTTTCAATTCCTGTCGAGGCCGGCCGGGCAAGAACGCGGCCCTGTGGACCGATTGTAAGGCAGGCTCCGGCACAAAAACATGATCGATGTCAATAAAAGCTCCCCTTTTACGTCAGGGAGGCTTTATGAGGGAGCGCACGCAAAAAAGGGGCCCCCCATCAAGTGGTGAACCCCTTTATGTGATTGCCTGGCAAGGCACTCAGTGACTCGTATGGGGACACGGCTTCAGGTCCATGCACATACGATGATGAGGAGCACCACCCAGGCGGTCATAACGCCGATGAGGAGCTGTATGTTGAGCCTGCCGGGCTTTTTCTGTTCAGCCACCATCCTTCTTACCTCCTTGTCGGCGCCTGCTGGGGGCCTTGCGGCCCCGCAGGCGCTTCAACTGGTTTCTCCCTCCACGACCGTCCAGCGGTCATTGACCGTCCCGGTCCTACTCCACTCCCCAGAGCTCGAGTATCCACTTGAGGTGGAGGAACCAGATGACTATGAAGGTTATGAGAAAGATGAAGGACAAAACCAGAACACCGGGCGCCAACATCTCGTCGCTGTGGTCCTTATCGTCAGCCATTTCATGCACCTCCTTTACGATGGTTACAGAGGGACCGCCCGCGCGGTGGGGCTGGAGGTCCCTGCGCTCGGAGCGCCGCCTCCGCCCCAGCCTCCGCCCGCCGTCTCCCTCAGGCGTTTATCTTCCTGCCGTAGAGTATGGAGCCGAGCGCCACAACGATGTACGCAACGCCTCCTATGGTGGCCAGCACGCCGCCTATGCCCATCATGCTCATGAACATGTCGATGGACGGGTCGAAGGTGAACGAGAACGGCGCGCCCGAGAAGGTGATGTCGTAGTGGCGCCTGGGCACGCCGAAGCTGCCCGCGCTCATCATGCCTATCGATATGAGGGCCACGCCTATGCCGTAGAGCCAGGGCTGCCACATGGCCAGCTTCTGCATGACCAGCTCGCGCTGGAAGATGTACTTTATGAGCAGGTACGTGAAGCCCATGAAGGCCACGGTCGTTCCCGCCACGACGGTGCCGTGGAAGTGACCGGTGATGGCTATGGTGTTGTGACGGATGATGTTGAACTGCTCGGTGCCGAAGATGACGCCCGTTATGCCGCCGAGAAAGCCGAAGAGCAGTATGGAAATGGCCAGGGCCGAGAAGCTCGGGTTGGACCACGGCGCCTTCTTGAGCCACTCGAAGAGGCTCTTGTCGTAGCCCTTCTTCCTGAGCGCGAGCTCTATGGAGGCGGGCACGCTGAAGGCGTGCATCATCGAGGCGAGCACGGCCAGGTGCATGACGTAGCTCGTGTTGATTATCTTGTGCCAGGCCGAGAAGATCGGATCCACCAGCAGGTGATGCTCGGAGGCCACGTTGATGAAGAAGATGTAGAGCACGAAGGCCGTGCGCGAGAGCTTCTCGTTGAGCGGCTTTGCGTCGAGCAGGAACGCCGCGCTCATGTACCAGACGGACACCATGGCGCAGACGTTTATCTGCTGCGAGGGGTGGCCGAGGCCCCAGAAGATGAGCCTGTAGGTGCCGGGGTCGATGTAGTGGATGAGCCCCATGGACCAGAAGAAGACCGGTATCATGATGACGGCGCCGTGGGCGAGCGTGAGGACGGCGATGATGCTCGCCGCGGCAAGCCCGTAGGTGCCCAGCGGCAGCGAGTGCTTGTAGAAGCCGTCACGCTTGGCCTGCATGATGTTGCCGAAGAAGTGGCCGAAGGCGGTGAGCGCTCCGACGGCGAATATGATGACGCCCAGGTAGTAGACGGCGTCGGCCTTGAGCGGCACGTAGGAGGTGAACATGACGTCCGCCTTGCCGGCGAGCACCACTATGTTGATGAAGACCGCGCCGACGAGCATGAGCGCGTAGGCGATCCAGCCGGCGAAGAGCAGCACGGAGCGCGTGTTCAGCAGCACGGCCGACGTGAAGTGCACCAGGGCTATCTCGAAGAATATGATCCATACAAGGAGCGCGTCTATGCCGTGAAGCGTGAGGTATCGGTAGTAGTTTACCATACCAAGGTAGTGCACGCTCGGCCACCTGGTCAGGACGACCAGAAAGCCCATGAAACCGCCCAGAGCAAGGAAGAGGATGGCCGTCACCACGTTCCACTTGACAAGCGCGGCCGTGGGATTGTGTATCCTCAACCCTGTTTCGGGGCAGGTCCTGAAGTCCTCAGTTATCATCGTTTCACCTCCCCTACTTCACGTACAGCTTGCCGACCATCATGTGATGACCGATGCCGCAGAATTCGTTGCAGACGATGTAGAACTCCCCGTCAGTCGTGGGAGTGAGGGTCAGCACATAGTCGTAGTCGGGCAGCACCATGAAGTTCATGTTGATGGGCTGGAGCGAGAAGCCGTGCTGTATGTCGGTGGAGGAGAGGTGGATCTTGTAGGTCTTGCCCTTCTCCAGCTCGACTATGGGATACCACTGCCACATGCTCGCCTTGATGAAGACCGGCTCGTCGGGGTCGGGATGGACCACGGGCACGCCGTTCTCCTCGCCGACCTGGAACTTTTCGATCATGGCGTCGACGAGCTTGTCGTAATCCTCGGCCTTCACCCTGTAGGTCTCGATGGGGGGGTTCTGCGACCCGGCGAAGTGGTAAACGGGCATGAAGACGAAGGAGGTCAGCATCCACAGCAGCGAGACGGAGACCCATATCTTCTCGTCCCTGCTGTACCTCTTGTACCAAATCCTTTCAGGCTCTTTTATGGCCATCTTTCAATCACCTCCTCGCCTTCTCAGGGCTTGATCGGCAGCTGAGGTATCTGGACAACCTCCATCAACCCCCACACGGTGTAGACGAGCGTGGGGATGGCGATGCCGAAGAAAAAGAGTAGGAATATGTTGTCGAAGAATATCTGCCAGGCCGGTATCGGCTCCTCTTCCTTGGTCTGTTTCGTCTCGTCGGACATGGGATTATCTCCTTTCGTTCATCTCGGAAACCATTGTTTGCAGCCCGGGGACAGTCCCGCCGCCTGCCGCGGAGGCCGCCGCTGCAACGACGGCCGCTCAGTTCCTGAGCGGCTTGACCAGCTGCAGCCTCGTCAGGTAACGGGCTATGGCTATCAGCAGCCCGAAGACGACTATCCATGCGAAATAGACGGCGAACTTGCTGTATATCTCCGTGCCCGGCATCTGCACGGCGTAGCGCCGCGGCGTGCCGACCACACCGGCTATGCCGAAGAAGAAGACGACGCCGTAGGCCCCGACAAACCACGCCCATAGGCCGAGCTTGTCCTCGAAGGCGTCCTCCGCGCCGCCCGTCTCCCAGGTCATGTGGTAGAGGGAGCCGACGAAGACGAAGGCCGCGCCGGCGAGCAGGTAGAGGTGGAAGTGGCTGGGCACGTACATGGTGTTGTGGAAGTACTGGTTGAAGCCGGCGTCGAAGACGGCCATGAAGCCGCCTATGGCCCAACCCATGAGCCCGAGGAACATGTACAGCGGAGCGGCCTTCCACTTGAGTCCCGACCTGTAGACCAGGATGAGCGTACCCGTGATGGTCACGACGGTCGCCGGGAAGGCGGCCATGTAGGAGCCGAAGACGCCGAGCACCTGGAATATGAGCGGCTGCGGGAAGTCCTGGAGCAGGTGGTGCCAGTAGGCGAGCGTGACGGCCACGAAGGCCGTGTTCCACGAGATGGCCACCACCTTGTTCGACTTCCAAGGCCTGTTCGCGTACAGGGGCATGAGCTCATAGACGATGGCCGCGCACATGTACATGATCATGTTCATGACGATGTGGCCGAAGTAGTATATGAGGTTCTTGACGAAGAGGTAGTCGAGGTAGTAGTCGGGGTTGGCCCAGTGGACCATGAAGAGCACGAGCACTATGAAGCCCGCGGCCAGCGAGAAGAGGCCGCACATGGCCGTCACCGTCGAGATCAGGACCACGGGCGGAGGGGTCTTCTCGGGCTCGACGGTGCCGGAGATGAGCGTCCAGCCCATGGCGTTGGAGAACCCGTACTTCCTCGACGCGGCCTTGACCATGTCCACCCACGACATGCCCATGGCGACGACGACGCACAGCAGCGCAAGGTACCACATGCCGGGGGCGAAGTCGTACCAGGCCCCGGCCGACTTGAAGGGCAGCGGGTAGAGGAAGGTCCAGCCCGTGCCGTAGTAGCCGAGCAGCGTGACCGAGAGGAGGGTGACCACCGCCGCGCCGATGATGCCGAACATGACCTGCATGATGTGCATGTTCAGGTCCAGGTACTTGCGGAGCACGTACCAGTTGACGGCCATCACGCCCACCATGAGCGAGCCGCCGGCCCCGATGGAGTGGATCGTCATGAACTCGTACATGACGTCGGGCCGCACGTCTATGAACATGCCCTGCCCGGTCCTCATTATGACACCGAAAAACATGGTGGCGCCGAAGAGACAGAGGGTTATCGCCCCGATACCGAGCACGATACCGGTTACGCGCCTCTCGTACAGCGCCCTTCCAGTCAGAGCCATCTCACACCTCCTCCTTGACTTCGAACTCTCCTACCATGATGTGATGGGCCACGCCGCAGTACTCGAGGCACCATATCTTGTAGATACCGGGCTTGTCGAACGTAACGTAGAGCTTGTTGATGTAATCGGGCATGGCCTGTGTCTGCGCCACGAAGACACCCTTGCGCCTGTTGCCGTCCTTGCCGTGGTAGTAGATGCCGAAGCCGTGGTTCACGTCGTTGGCCGTCACGTCGAAACGCACGGGCCTGCCCAGCGGCAACTCGTCCTTGTCGAGGACCCAGCCGAACTGGAAGGCCTCGACCTTGACTATCTCGGGATCGCCGGAGATCTTGGCCTCCATGATGTCGGGATAGGGGAAGGCGATGATGCCGACGATGAAGAGGACGATGCTCACCGCGAGGAGCGACCAGAAGTACTTGCTCCTTATGGCGTAACCCTTCTTCGTGACCTTGGTGTAATCATCCTCGCGCTCCTTGGCGCTCATACCCACCTTCCAGAAGATGCCGATGATGATGACGCCGGCGAGCACGTTTACCAGACCGATCATTGATTGTGCGGACACGTTGTCTCACCTCCTTGGGGGTTCAGATTGACGCTGCTTGCGGACCGGGCCCTGACACGGTTCACAGGCACGCCAGGGGGCTCGGGGCCCGGCTTGGAAACAAAGCAAATACAACAGGTTACAACCCTCCGTATCCCCTCCTTTACGATGGACTGAAGTACCGGGATGAGTCGTCGTGTAGTTGGGCACTTATACTATTTTTGACATTGGCCTGTCAACAGAAAAATGACCTCCATATCCCGATAAAGGACGGTCCCGGCCGCCGTGAAGACGAGCGTCAATATCTGACGGCGAAGCCCGTAAGATAGCTGCGCACCCCGCCCCAGAGCGCCTCCAGACCGTCGGCCCCGAGTGCCACGGCCTCGGTCCTTCCGTCGCCGTCCACGTCGCCGGCCATGACCGAGACCGTGTAGGCCGGGAGCTCGGGCGTCGTGTAGACCTCCCTCAGCCCGATGCCGTCCCAGTGGAGGAGGACGAGCTCGGAGGACTTGAACCCGCTGTGTTTCTTGAATATGTCCAGGGGGCCGCGCTTGTTGCGGGCCACGAGGGCGTAGGGGCCTCCGAGCCACTGGATCTTCTGCGGCACCCTGATCCACAGGGGCCCGCCGCGGATCTGTTCCTCCAGGGCCTCTATGCTATCGGTGGCGTCGGTGCCGTAGTCGCCGGTGTAGTAGTTGAGGGTGCCGCCGTACTTCTTCGATCCGGCCAGAAGCCTCTTGCCCTCTTCGTCGTATACGTCTATGGAGAGGGTGTCGCTGTTGCGCACCAGCGTAACGAGGCGTCCCTCGTCGTCCTCCATGTAGGCGAAGCTGAAGAGGTCGGTACGGGGAGGAAGTCCGGCCCTCCCGCCCCGCACGTATCCGGATCCGCTCCAGGCGATCTCGTGGACGTAGCCCGTGCGCATGCCGTGGAAGTCGGTCTTCTGGCCGAAGAGTCTCAGGCCCCTGCGGGGCACGTCCACGGCCCTGAAGAACCAGTCGAGCCTGTCGGCCGTCTTTACGAGCGTATCGCCGTTCCACTCGAGCACGTAGCTCTTGACGTATTCGGCGTAGGCCGAGACGAAGACCTCGGCGCGGCCGTTTCTGTTGATGTCGGCCACGGTCACGGCGAAAGAGCCGTCCTCGCCATCGACGGTGGCGACGAGCTTCATTGCGCGGCCGTCGTGCTTGAAGAGATGGACCTTGTCGTACTCGACGACGACGATCTCGTCCGAGCCGTCGCCGTCCACATCACCCATGGCGGCGTCGGCGGGCTCGATCCCCTCCCCCTTCCAGAGCACCGTCTCCGGGCCGAGGGGGTCGACCGGCGAAGGCGGCGCGGCGGCCGCCTCATCCGCGCCGCCCGGCGTCTTGGCGGGTCCTGGGGGCGCCGGGGCCGGGGCAGGAGCCGGGGCCGGGGCCGCCGCGCCGCCTCCCGGCGTCCCGGGGACGGCGAGCCCCAGGCCCTCGGACGCGAGCCTTGCGGCCAGCGACTCCATGGCCGGTATGAGCTCCGCCCTCTTCATGGACGCATACACCCCCCTCGGCGCTCCGCCGCCGCGCCGGTACACGGAGATGTCGATGCTCACGTCGTCGCCGAAGACGGAGATCGACCACTTCACCAGGGCGGCGGCCCCGGCGGAGTCGAGAGCGGCGGCCGCGTCGGCCACGTCTTCGCCCGTGCGCCGCACCACCTCCGCTCCCTTTGCGGAGACCCTCGTAACGAGCATGTCGGCCACGGCGGCGGCGAGCGAGCCGGCGCCATCTCCGTGGACCTTCGGATCGAGCAGCACCACCCTCGGCCCCGCGGCCCGGCAGACGGCGGCCCCGCCCCACATAACCGCCGCCGCCGCGACGACGGCGGCAAATCTCAGCAAACCGTTCTTCACTGACTCACCTCTCCTGTCGATGGGAAAAGACGCCGGGCCGCCCGACGGACGAGGACCGGTCGTAACGGAAGATATCCTTTTACAGCATCCGGGGGCCGAGGTCCAGAAAAAAACACACCCGCCGAGGGAGCCTCCTTTGAGAAAGGGGCCCGGACCGCCGGCGCCCTCAGACTCCCTCGCCAAAGATGTCAATCGCTCACCGTTCCTGCCCCGGAGGGGTCCGCCCGCAAAGGCGTAAAAACCCCGCCTGGCGCGGGCGGACCCCTCCGGGGCAGGAGCGATGCGGGCAGGGCCGGTGCCGCGCCGGCGGAAAAGAAAAAGGGGAGGACCATCGGTCCTCCCCTCTTTGGTCTTTACGGTTAACCCGGAAGGGTGATCAGAACTTCCAGGTAACGTCCCACCTGGCCTCCCAGGGGTTCTTGTCCCATGCGGGGTTGCCGGCGATGAGGTTGGCCGCGCCCTCGCCTATCCACATGTAGCCGCCCCTCAGGTCGAAGACCAGGCCCGGCTGGATGGCGTAGGAGAGCTTGGCGTCCACCTCGTAGCCGAGGTCCTTGGAGGCGTTGCTGTAGTTGGGGCCGCCCGACTTGTTGTTGCCGTTCACCGTGGCGCCACCGCCGTTACCGTCGTTGTTGCAGTTGCCGCCCGTGCATACGTTGGCCGTGGGACCGGCGGCGGTGCCGGCCCAGCTCGGTATCTCCTCCATGGCCTGCATGTACTGGGCTGCCACGTAGAGCTTGACCTTGGAGGTTATCTTGTAGGTGGCGTTGAGCTGCGCGAGCCACTGGTTCTCGAACTCGCGGTAGCCGCGCGACCAGGGCGAGCCGAGACCCTGGGGGGTGATGCCCGTGATGTCGGGCATGATCGAGTCCTCCCAGACCTCGGAGACGTAGAGCCAGCCCTCGGTCTCGAGCTTGTTGACGTTGCCCTTGCCGCTTCTCACGTCGCTGTCGCCGGAGCCGGCGCCGAGCAGCAGGCCCAGGTTGAGGCTCGGGGCGATCTCCTTCCAGTCGGCCTTGACCATGAGGGTCCAGCCGCTGAGATCACCGTTGTTCTTGTCGAGCCTGTTGATGCAGTGGGGCGGCAGGTAACCGGAGGTGGAGGCGGTGCCCGACGTGGAGCCGAAGTTGCCGCACTCACGCCTGGTGTTGCCGTCCTTCGTGCCGTCGGGGATGCCCGAGCTGTCGTAGGAGGTGTTGGCTATGTCGTCCTTACCCCAGAGGTAGTCGAACTCGGCGTTGAGGGCGATGGGGCCGACCTTGCCCTTCCAGTTGGCGCCCAGTATGTTGAGCTGGGTTACCTGGGGCTTGAACCTGGCCATGGAGTAGTCGATCTGGTCGTTGAGGTAGGCCGTGTCGTCGTCGATGCCGCTGTCCTTGTACCAGATGAACCAGGCCGAGAGGTCGCCGCCCACCTTGGCGTCGAACATGGCCATGAGCATGTTGGCGTCGCCGCCGTCCACACCGGACTGCGTGCCGGCGTCCCAGAGTATCTTGCCGGCGTTCCTGTCGGAAAGACCCATGTAGCCCTCGTTGATCTTGGCCCAGCCGAGGGTGAGCTTGTTGTCGCCAAGGGGCTGTATGAGCTTCACGCCGTCATACTCGTAGTCGAGCACCAGCTTGTTGCCCACCTTCCAGTAGGAACGGCCGAGGTGGATCCTCGTGGCGTCGGTGAAGGGGAGCTTGAAGTTGATGTAGGCCACGTCCACGTGGACAGGATAGTTGGTGCCCTTGTCGGCGAAGAGCGTCGACGAGGTCCTGTTGTCGCCCTGCCAGTTGAGGAACGTGCCGCGCTGGTTGTTGACGCCCCACCAGCCCTGGGCCATGTCGAACCTCAGGTGGACCTTGACGTCGCCGTTGAAGGCGCTGAAGGTCGGAGCGAGCCTCACGAGGGATACGACATAGTTATCCTTGATATCGTCCTTGCCAGCCCTGAACTGGTTTTGCGAAAGGGCCCAGGTCTTGAACACGCCCTTTACTTTCATGTCCACGGCGTCGGCCGCGCCTATGCCGGCGGCGAGAAACGCCACGGAAAACAAAAGAACCAAAAGTCTTCTCATCATTCACCCTCCTTGACTAAGTGCTGATCGCCCCTTCCCTGACGAGGCGAAGTAACAAACTCTTCTTCACACCTCCTTTCGGCATGTTTTCCTTTTTTCGTCAGTCCGACTCTCCTTTAACGTCTTCCGGGTCTCATACGGCGCCGTTTCCCGGAAGACAGGATTGGGCAATATAAAATTTTCGTTATGATATATGAAATGACTCCGTGAATCAATAGGAAATTTTGAAAAAAAGAATTTTTTTGCGGTCCCGCCCTGCTCCCCCTCTCCCGCCCCCTCTCCCGCCCCGGCTCCGGGGACCGGCGGGCCGTCGACCCCATCGGCTACGGCCATGCAAACTCCGCGCCACGAACTCGACAACCGGAGGGCGCAGTAAAAAATCCTTCACATATCAAGCTGTTAGAAATGTGACGGGCCTCCATGGAAAGCCGCCCCACCTGCCGTATGGCCCCATCCTGTTGTTTTTTTTCGAAAAACTGCAAAAAGGCCACATCGCCGCCATGGAGGCGCCCCGGGGGGGAGCGCTGCGTGCCCCCCCGGGTTGCGCCCCCGGGACTGCCGGGCGGGATTACTTCCTCAGCGAGACGGAGGCCACGAAGGCGACGGCCGTGAAGTAGGCGCAGACCATGAGGCCCTTTACGAGCCCCTGGGGCGCCAGGTGCTCCTTCACGCTCGTGGCCATGGCCGGCGCGCCCTCGAGTACGCCGTAGGTCACAAGGGCGGCGACCCCCGGCATAAGCGCCGTGAAGACGAGCGTGAGCACCGCTCCCGTTATGAAGGTCTTGGCCAGATAGGCGTTGTCGCCGTGCACGTAGTCCTCGTGGGCGTAGGGCACGTACTGCGAGCCCGGCTCGACGGCCTTCTTCAGCACAGGCATGCCCGCCGTGTACCAATAGGCCATGCCCACGGTGAAGAGTCCGGCCACCGTGTTGCCGAGGGTGACGGGCACGAGGTTGTTCCACAGGAACTGTCCCCACGTGATGGGCGCGCCCGCCATTATGCCAGCCGGTATGATGAACATGTTGACGATGGAGTGCTCGAAGCCTATGGCGAAGAAGGTCATGGTGGGGAACCAGATGAGGAAGAACTTGGCGGCCGGCTCCTTTACGCGACCGGCGAGGTAGACGGCCAGGTCGACGAGCCACACGCAGGCGAGCCCCCGCCAGAAGTTGGTCATCCAGGGGTTGGAGACCTTCTTGAAGGCCACCTTCTTCACCGTCATGAGGAAGGGATCGCCGAGGATGTTGGTCAGGTAGATTATGAATATGGCGCCGAATATGCCGCCCAGGAAGTTGCCCGTGTAGCTGCCGACCCAGTTGTAGGCGACCCTGTTCCAGCCGGTCCGTCCCGTCATGCCGGCCACGCTGGGCACCATGGCGTTACCCGTGTAGAGCTCGGCCCCGCCGATGAGGATCGCGATGAGGCCGACGGGGAAGACGACGCCCATGACGAGTTTCTTCACGCTCACCGTCTCTATGCCCGTGGCGCAGACGATGGCCAGCGTGGTGGCGAAGGTGAGATAGACGCTTGCCAGGATGCCGAGGACAAGGATCTGGCCGAGCCCGATCTTGGCCTTCGTGTCTCCGGCCACGCTCATCTCGTGGATCGTGTTGTGGAGCCCCCCGTAGTACGGGATAAAACTTGGAAGCTTCTCATTGTTCATTGCATCCCCTCCTTGCGGTGTATTGTATACCCTCGCCCTGCGGCGGCAGCGGTCGGTTGCGCAAGGACTGCGGCGGCCCGAAAAAAGCGCACCTCACTGTCCTGAAACGCAAGAATAAGGAACCTCTGATTTATTGCACTGAGGGAACCTTTTTGTAAAAGGGTCATGGACCCACGGTTCCCTCAGACTCCCTCCAAAAACTTTTGACGCCTGTGGATCATCCCGATTTTGCAAGCAAAATCGGGATGATCCACAGGGAATTGAAAGTCTTTGAAGGGGGGCTGGGGGAAACGCGGGCCTATGGCCCTTCTACAGAAAGTTTCCCCCAGGGTAATTAAGCTGACCGGGTCCGCGCCCCCAGCTCCCCCGCCATTCAGATGAAGACCTTCATCAGAAGGTCCTCGACGGAGTTGAACCAGGCCTGCACGCTCGTGGGCAGCAGCCTGTTGAGCTGGGTGAGCCGTCCGGTCATCACAAGGGCTCCGAGGGCCATGATGACCGCGCCGGCGATGATGTTGTTGGTGTGGATCAGCAGGACCCTGCCGCCCAGACGCACCTCCCGGCCTTTTCCCCTGATAAACTGCCAAAACTTACCGTTCTTGTCAAGATTTTTGAAGACCGCCGAGACCACGATGAGAGGCAGTCCCAGGCCCATGGCGTAGGTGAAGAGCAGGGCCGTGGCCTCCGCCACACGGGAGCCCGTGGAGGCCATGACCAGTATGGCCCCCAGGATGGGGCCGACGCAGGCCGTCCACCCCACGGCGATGCTCGCGCCGAAGACGAAGGAGCCGGCGAAGGTCCTGGCCGGCTGGAAGGAGAAGCGCAGGCCCTCGAAGCCGAGACCGAGGAGCGAGAGCAGGCCGAAGGCCATGATGAGGGCGCCGCCGACTATGTTTATGGTGTCCATGTGGGCGCGGATGAAGGAGCCCACAAAGCTCGCCGTGGCGCCCATGAGCGAGAAGACGGTGGCGAGACCGAGGAAGAAGGCCAGGGTCATGACGACGATCCGCCGCCTGTCGCCCTGGAAGGCGAAGGCGAAGTAGGCGGGCAGTATGGGGAGCGTGCAGGGGGATATGAAGCTCAGCACGCCGGCGGCGAAGGCGATGATGAAGAGCCCGGCCGTGCCGGCCCGCTCGATGTCGAGCGGCTCGGCGTCCTCGCCGCCGGCCGGGGCCAGCACGGAGCGGTACGCCTCCACGAAGTAGCGGGCGGCGAGCGGATCGGAGGCGAGGGCCCCGCCCGCGAGATAGCCGAGCGTGGGCGGAAGGGTGGCCGCCGCTTCGGCGGCGTAGGGCGAGAGGGCCGCCATGGCCGCGGCGGCCACGGCGTTCTCCCTCAGGGGCCTGTCGGCGTCGAAGATCGCGCCGTCGGGATAGAAGCGGGGAGAGGGCGAGTTCTTCGCCATGAAGCCGCCGAGCTTCGTGTCGTAGAGGGCGCCGGCCATGAAGCGGGCGGCCTTCAGCGCGGCCGAGAGGTAGTCGTCGTCGCCGAGGAGCTCGTAGCCGCGCGCGAGGGCGAGGGCCGTCCAGGCGTTGTCGTCGAGCCTGCCGTCGCCCCAGGGCTCGTCACGGTCCGCGTAGTAGAGGTGGAAGGCGCCGTCCCCGCCGACTCCCTTGACGGCGAGGAAGTCGAGCATGGCCGCGGCCTCGGCGTCGAGAGGCGCCCCGCTCTCCACGGCGCGCAGGACAAGGAGCGCCGCCTGCGCCGTGGCCCCTATGTCCACGGCCCCCTCCGCCTCCCGGGCGGCCACGCCCGCCCCCGCGACAAAGTCCTCGACCATCCTCTCGGCCGCGGCGGCAAGCCCCGGACAGTGGGAGTCGTCCGCGGCGCAGGCGAGCGAGAGGGCCTCGCCGAGGGCCAGGAGCCCCTCGAAGTCACCGGCGGCCGAGACGTCACCGAGCCGGTCAAGCTCATCGAGCGCCGCCCTCCGGGCCGCCTCCCCGCCGGAGAGGAGAAGCCTTAGCGCGATCCAGCCCGCCCTCTGCTCCGCCGTCCGCGCCGCGGCGGAGCCGGCCGCCCTTAAAAGCTCCTCCTCGGCGGCCGCAAGCCCGGCGGCGTCGGGCCCGTAGGCCGAGAGCGCCCCGGGCCGGGAGACCGGCGCCGCGGGCCCGGCCGCGCCTCCCTCGCCGAAGAAGTCGAAGCCCGGAGCGGAGCCTTCCCCCGCGCCCTGAAGGGCATGGAGCGGCGCCGCCCACAGGACAACGGCCGCGGACGCCGCGAAAAGAGAGGCGGCCAGGCGCCGCGGCGCCGCACGGCGGCTGTCAGGGACCCTGAAGATGTCGGCCAATGCTCTCACCGGACCCCGCGGAAAAAGCGCATCCCCTCACTCTCCGGCCCTTGCAAGGAGCCTTGCCGAGAGCCTGTGAAGGTAGGGCGAGTACTCCCGTATGCTGCCGACGAAGACACCAAGCGTCTGTCTCGCCCTTAGGAGGTAGTCTTCGTCGCCCGTTGCCTCGTAGGCGAGGTAGAGGGCGTAGGCCATAACACCGTTCTCTTCCAGGGGTTTTTCATCGACAAATAGCTCGCCGGGGCGGTAGTAGGCGTCGTCCGTGCTCCTGCGCTCGAAGAAGCCGCCGCTCTCCCCGTCGTAGAGGTGCTCGAGGGCGAAGTCCAGCACCTTCCCGGCGCTCTCCAGGTAGCTCTTCTCGCCTGTGAGGCCGTAGGCCTCCAGGAAGGCCAGCGCCGCCCAGGCGTTCGGCTCGATGTTGCCGTTTATGTGGGCCCTGCCGTCCTTGTGGTCGTAGTAGCTCAGCACGCCGTAGTCGGTGAGAAGCTCCTTTCTTATGAACTCCAGGGCCCGGCGGCCAGCCTCTGCGTAGCGCTCGTCGCCGAGGACCGCCGCCGCCCGCAGCAGCGTGGACGCCATCTGCGCGTTCGAGAAGGCGTAGCTGTTCCTGTCCACGTGGGGCGGCTCCACCCTGGCGCGCTCGGCGGCCGTGAAGTGGTAGTAGACCTCGTCGGCGTCCTGGCTCCCGTAGAAGCGTCCCGCCTCCTCGTCATAGAGGGTTGTCAGCACGTAGTGAAGCGTCTTCTCGGCCACCGAGCGGTAGCGCTGCCGGTCGGTGACCCTGTAGGCGTTGAGGAAGAGCAGCGCAAGCTCGGCGTTGTCGGAGAGTATCTTCTCGTAGTGGGGGATGGTCCAGTCGCGCCTGGTGGCGTAGCGGAAGAATCCCCCTTCCACGGCGTCGTAGATGCCGACGAAGACGTCGTCCGTCTGGAGCCTGGCCACGGCGTCTATGTCGCTCCTCTCCCTCGCGCGAAGCTTCACGAGCTCCTCGAAGGCCGGACGCCTGCTCTCGGGCCGCTTCTGGCTGAAGCCCGCCATGTGATCCACGGTGTTCGTCACCATGTCGAGCCACTTCTTCTCGCCGCTCTCCTCGTAGTATTCGAGGAGTCTCAAGAACTCGGCGGCGTTGGGATACTTCTGGCGCGTGCCTATGCCTCCGTAGGCCGAGTCGTAGTAGGAGGTGACGAGCTTGAGGAAGTCCTTGACGTAACGCTCCAGCGCCGCCTTGCCGGGCACGACCATCTTCGCCGCCTCGCGGACCTCCTGCTCCTCCCCCCTGGGCCTGTACTCGTTCTTCACGTAGTCCACCGTGTTGCGAAGGCCCGTCATGAGCTTGTCCACCGGGATGTAGCCGGGCAGGCTTATGAGCTCCTCGCCGTCGGGGGCGAATATGACCGTCGTCGGCAGCCCGGTGGCCGGATACTTCCTCGCTATGTCCTTGCGCTCGTCGTAGTCCACGAAGACCGGCACGTAGTGCTCGTTGAGATAGGAGCTCACCTGCTTCGTCTCGAGACTCTTCTCCTCGTAGACGTGGCACCAGTAACACCACACGGCCGTTATGAGCATGAATACGGGCTTGCCCTCCTTCTCGGCCTTGACAAAGGCGTCCTTCGAGTAATCGTGCCACCTGACGAGCGAGTCGCCGTGCGAGTAGGCGGAGGCCGCAGGGGAGTGGCCCAGCAAGAGCCCGCACAGGAGCGCCGACACCGTGAAACCCAGCCGAAGGCTTTTCATCGTCTCCTCCACGAATTAAGGTCCCGTCTTTTCCGCCGCCGGCGCGCGGAGATCACGCCCCGCAGCAGCGTTTGAACTTCCTGCCGCTTCCGCAGGGACAGGGGCTGTTGCGGCCCACGCCCCTGTAGTCGGGCTGCGGCTGCAGGGCCGCGGCCGAGGGGACGGGGAGCCCTCCCGCGGCGGCCATGCGACGTCTCAGCATCCACTTCTCCGCTATGGCCGCGCCCGCGCGCCATGCGGCGAGGATCTCGTCCCTGGAGAAGTCCCTGAGCTGGCAGACGGGCTCGGTATTGAACCTGCCCCACCGCTCCCAGTCCCAGTCGAGTATCTCCACGCCGTAGTCTTCGGGCCTGTCGAAGATGTCGGTACCCGGATAGGGGACGAATAGCGCTATCTCGGAGTTCTGCATGAGGTCGGAGGCGTAGAAGCGGTCTATGGCCTCGAGACTCACGGCCGCCTCGCCGGGGGTGTCTCCGGGATGGCCGAAGATCCAGAAGGTGCCTACCGTGAGGCCGAAGCGGCGCGCCTGCCTCATGGCCGCCTCCGCCTGTTCCGGCGTGGTGCCCTTGCCCATGGCCCGCAGCACCCGCGGCGAGGCGCTCTCAACGCCGAGCACGAGGTTGTTCACGCCGGCGCGCCTCATGGCCTTGAAGCCTTCGGGGGTGACCGAATCGACGCGGGAGAGGAGGTAGAAGCCGGGATTGAGCCTCATGCCCTCGATGCCCTCCATGAGCTCGAAGAAGTAGCGGGTCTTCATGTTGAACATCGAGTCCTCGAGCCCCACGGCGTAGTTGCCGTAACGCCGGGCCAGGACCTCGAGCTCGGCTATTATCCTCTCGACGGGCATGCGGCGGACCTTGCGGCCCCAGAAGACGGACTCGTTGCAGTATGTGCAGCGGTAGGCGCAGCCGCGGCTCCCCACAATGGAGACGCCCATGGAGCGCACGAACCCCTCGGGCAGCAGACCGTAGTCGAGCTGCGCAAGCTCGCCGATCTCCCCCGGCGGGCGGAGCCGCTCCCGCACGACCGCGCCGCCGTCGGCCCGGAAGCTCACGCCGGCCACGCCGTCGAGATCACGCCCCTCTCTGAACCTTGAAAGGATCTCGAGCAGCGTCCACTCGCCCTCGCCCCTTACGACCCAGTCCACGGCCTCCGAGTCGGCGAAGCACCGCTCGTCCAGGTAGGAGACGTGGGGACCGCCGAGACCCGCCGTGATCGACGGGTCGGCGGCCTTGCACCGCTCGATTATCCGCAACGAGACGGGATAGAGCATGGTGTAGGCGCAGCTCACGCCCACGTGGGAGGGCCTGAACTCGGCCATGGCCTCGTCGACGACCGAGCGCAGGCGCGCCTCCACGGCCTCGGGGCCCTCGCCGTGCGCAGCCTCGCCCATGTAGTAGTCAAGGGGCACCACGGCGGTCTCCACACCCCTGGCGTTGAGGAAGCTTGCAAGGCTCAGCGCCCCGCGGGGGAAGTCGTAGATGGTGGTGAAACGCTCCCTGTGGGGAAGCGTCCTGATGCCGGGTACGAGTATGAGAAGGTCCGTCATGATGGAAGGAGGGTTACTCCAGCACGGCCGAGCTCACGCCTGCGCCGAAGGTGCCGATGTATATGCGCCCCTCCTTGTCGAAGCTCACGGCCCTGATGCGCCTGTTGACGAGCTCGCCCGTAATGTCCCGCCACGGCCCCTTTCCGTCGCTTCGCAAAAGGCCGTCGAAGGTCCCGATGTAGAGGTTGCCGTCGGGACCGGACTCTATGGTGTTGACCCGCTTGTGCTCCTTCGTCTCCAGCCCCTCGCTCGCGGCGGACCAGGTCCTGCCGCCGTCGGCGCTTACGAAGACGCCGGCCCAGGCCGTGGCGGCGTAGAGGCGGCCCCGGTGTGCGGCCATGTCGTTGACCGTCTTCCAGTCAAGCCCCGAGCGGACCCACTTCCCGCCCTCGAGCCTGAACACCCCGTCATGGGTGGCGGCCAGCAGAACGCCGCCGGCGAAGATGAGGGTCGTCACCCGCCTGTTCTCGAGCCCCTCGTTCAGCTCGTCCCACCTGTTGCCGCCGTCGCGGCTTACGAGCACGCCGTCGCCGTCGGTGCCCATGTAGAGGCTGCCGTCGCGGTCCTCCACTATGGCCTTGACCCGGAAGCCCCAGAGCCCGCGGAACTTCTTCCACTGCGACGAGCCCACGACCTTGCGGAATATGGCGTGGTCCGTGCCGGCCAGGATGTAGCCGTTCTCCGTGAAGACGATGGTGTTCACGTCCTCGTTGTTCAGGTCGAGGTAGCTCTCCCAGCGGCCGCCGGGGTCGCGGCGGAAGAGCCCGCCCATGGTGCCCACGTATATGTCGCCCTCGGGGGTGAGGGCCAGGGCGAGGACCTCGAAGTTGACGATGCCCTTGTTCCTCTCAACCCACCGCGAGCCCTCCTTCACATAGAGGCCGGACCTGTAGGAGCCGACGAAGAAGCGGCCGCCGCGGCTGACCATGACGCTCTGCACGTCCGTCTTCTCAAGCCCTATGCGCTCGCCGACCCGCGCCGTGCTCTGGAGCCTGTACACTCCCGTCTCCGCCCCGGCGTAGATGTTGCCCTCGCCGTCGGTCGTGAGCACCCGCGTGTAGGGGTCCACTCCGATATAGGGCATGAACTCGCCGTCTATCCACTTGTTGATGCTCGCCGCCCAGTACGAGCAGTAGAGGTCCCCCTTCGGATCGACGATGACCGAGCTCACCACGTTCTCCTCGGAGTACCCGAAGGACTCCCACTTGCCGTCGTCTCCCTTGGGGCGGCGGTATATGCCGTAGTCGGTGGCCGCGTAAAGGGTATCCTCGTCGGCGGCAATCTGGTTGACCTGAGGAGCCGAGAGCCCCTCCTTGAGCCACGTCCAGCTCTCGCCGCCGTCGTCGCTTCGGAAAACACCCGAGCCCCAGACCGAGATGTAGACGCGGCCGTCCTTGTCGACGAAGATGTCGGGCACCAGGGCGTTGCGCGAAGGCTCGGCCACCGGCGACCACGTGGCCGCGCCGTCCCTGGACCAGTAGAGCCCGCCCTTGGTGCCGGCGAAGATGTAGCCCTTCTCGCTTATGGTGAGCCTGAAGACCGATGGGTTGCCGAGCCCCTTGCTCGAAAGACGCCACGACTCGCCGCCGTCGGTGCTCTTGAAGACCCCGCCGCCGTCGGTGCCGAGATAAAGCGTGCCGTCACGGTCCTCGACGACGGTGGTGACGATGCCGCCGTAGGGGCCTAAAGGCTCCCACTCGAGCCCCAGGGCCGCGCCGCTAAAGACGGCCACGGCGACGAAAGCCGCCATCAGACGCGATAGCCAGACTCCCGTAATCCCCTTCCTCTCCATCTTCATGTCCATCATATCCCCCCCGCAAAATTGGGCTGCTGCTTACACGGCAAACCCTGTTTTTTCCTCCGAGGGGAAACTTTCAGAAGGAAGAGCTGATTAATTACCCTGAGGGAACCTTTTTGTAAAAAGGTTCCCTCAGACTCCCTCCAAAAACTTTTAATGCGAGTTGGTTTCCCCCTGTTTTGCCAGGCAAAACAGGGGGAAACCAACTCGTATTGAAAGTCTTTGAA